>CAZOYZ010000019.1:0-15948 GCA_964584045.1 uncultured Prolixibacteraceae bacterium
ATGATTTATTTAAAGAAGATGGAAAAGAATTTTGTTGTTTTTTTGATCATCTTATCTTTGGGGCTTGTACATTGCCGGACTAAGAATGAGCCGGTTCTTCCCGGGAAAAACCTTTACTGGGGAGATATCCACAACCATTGTAATGTGGGGTACGCAAAAGGATCGCTGGAACGGGCTTATGACATTGCACAAAGCCACCTTGATTTTTATTGCTTCACGCCTCATTCGCAGTGGCATGACCAACCAGATCAGGGTAACCTGGAAAGATTTACCAAAGCGTATGAACTGGTCAGGCAAAGCTGGGGAAAAGTGAAACAATACGCCAATGACGCCTATCAGCCGGGAAAGTTTGTTTCTTTTATTGGTTACGAATGGCATTCAAGCCATTATGGTGATGCCTGCCTGATATTGCCGGGACACAATGGTGAACTGGTCTACCCGGATAACATGAAGGATCTGAAGCAGTTTGCCAGGGATAACCAGGCGCTGCTGATCCCGCACCACCCTTCCTACCTGAGGGGAATGCGGGGTCAGAACTGGGAAGTGCTGGGAGAAACACAAATAACACCTGTTGTTGAAATTTATTCGGAACACGGGAATGCGGAATCAGACCAGGCACCCTATCCCTATATCCGTCACAGCATGGGAGGGCGGTATACCCCCAACACCCTGCAATACCTGTTGGAAGAAGGACACCAGGTGGGCGTCGTTGCCAGCACGGATGATCATCTGGGGTATCCCGGTGCCTATGGCGAAGGGCTCGTGGCAGTGTACGCCGACACCCTCACGCGTGAAGGGATCATGGAGGCAATTAAAGCAAGGCGGACCTATGCCGTCAGCGCTGACCGGATCAGGCTTGATTTCCGTCTGAACGGGCACTGGATGGGCGAGGCCATTCCCGCTGAACCTTCACGGGAAATTCGCGTAAAGGTGATGGGCAAAGATGTCATCGACCGGATTGAAGTACTTCGCAACAACCGGGTCATCTGCCGGAAGTTCCCGGTGGATAATCCCACCGGGGAGGCAAGCTGGAACAAGCCGGTGCTTTGCCGCGTCGAGTTTGGATGGGGACCGTGGGGAGGGTTTAATATCCGGCAGGTCACCGATTGGAAGTTTGATATTCAGGTAAAGCACGGAAAGATCCTTTCAGCCACACCTTGCTTTCAGTCCGGGCCGTATGAAGAAGATAAAAGGAATAAAATAACCGGCGTCAATGAAAGAAGCTGTCAATTCATTTCCTATACCTCCCGGGATGAAGCTTTCGGGGAAGGAGCCACGAACAGTGTAATCCTGGAGTTGCAAGGTTCTCCCGAAACAGAACTGGAAATTTCCCTGTCGTTGCCCACGGAAACGACATACCGGAAATCACTGAAAGAACTGGCAGCATCAAACGATATCTTCTTTACCGGGGGAATGGGATCCGGATCGGTCATGATTCACCGCGTGGTCTTCAGTGAAAATTACAGCAGCGAATTTTCATACCGGGATCAGAGGAACAGTGATACGACCGACTGGTATTACGTGCGGGTCATCCAGGCAAACGGAAGTATGGCCTGGTCAAGCCCGGTCTGGCTGAACGCAGAAAACTGATGGTCGTTGCATATTTTTAATAAAACTGAACGACCAGGGCGTTTTGTCCCTTGAATACGCGGAAGATGAGGATAATCCTGTGACAGGGATAGCCGAATCACCGGGATATGTAAAAGGAGTTATTGCAATAGTTTAATCAGGAGTTAATAAAAATTTATTGAAGTGATGAATCTGCAAAAAATGGCATTGGTACTGTTCGTTACCTTTATCTGCTTCTTTCACCCGGAAAGCAAGGCGCAAAAAAAAGAGGGTTCCGTACGGATCGCTTCTTGTCAATTCCCGGTATCTTCGAACATTGACGAAAATGCCCGTTGGATCATGGAACAGATGGCCGAAGCAAAACTTAAGAGAGCCGATATCGTACAATTCGCCGAATGTGCCTTATCGGGATATGCCGGCGCCGATTGGGAATCGCTGGAAAATTTTGACTGGAAAAAACTTTACCAGTGCACGGATTCCATCGTGGAACTGGCAAACAAATTGAATCTTTGGGTGGTTTTGGGATCCATGCACCGTTTAAGCACCGGGCATAAACCCCATAACAGTCTGTATCTCATAACCCCCGACGGAAAAATTGCCGACCGGTACGATAAACGGTTTTGTACCGGGAGGGATTTAGACTTTTATACGCCCGGAGACCATTTTTGCACCTTTGAAGTGAACGGAGTCATGTGCGGAATGTTAATCTGTTACGACGTCAGGTTTCCCGAATTATTCAGGGAATACAGAAAACTAGGCGCTGACCTGATCTTCCATTCGTTTTACAATGCGCGTAAAGGCAAAGACGCCATATTCCCCAAGATCATGCCCGTAAATATCCAGGCGCATGCCGCAACAAACTACTTTTACATCGCCACGTCGAATTCGTCTTCACCCGAAAGCTGGCCCTGCCATTTTGTAACTCCTGACGGGTTGATCAAGAATAAACTGGCTCCGAACACGCCGGGTGTTTTAATTTCTGACGTCGATATCTCAGAAAAATATTACGATGCAAGCCAGGCAGACCGGGCAGATGTGATCAGCGGAAAATTAAGCAACGGGGAACCCGTGGACGATGCCCGGTCAAAAAACCATGAAGGATATTAGCAAGTGTAACAATTTAGTCCAATACATCTGAAATGAATCACACAGGAAAAATTCTTTACCACCGGCCTGACGGCAGTTTTGAGGAAAAACTGGTTTTCAGGAATACCGGTCAGTCAGATGAAAGCCCTTACGACGTGGCGATCATCGGTGCAGGAATCGTTGGTTGTGCCCTGGCTTACAAACTTTCACAATACCGGCTGAAAATTCTTCTGCTGGATAAGAATAGTGATGTAGGGGAAGGTACCAGCAAAGGAAGCAGTGCCATTGTGCACACCGGTTTTGATGCGCCGCCGGGGACACTGGAGTCCCGTCTGGTGACGGAAGCATCAAGACAGTGGCCGGAACTGGCTGAAAAACTCAAAATCCCTTTTGAGTCCTGCGGCGCACTGCTGCTGGCAACCGATGAAGAACAGTATGATCAGTTGGAGAAGATCCGTGAAAAGGCCATCAGGAATGGCGTCCCGGATATCCGGTCGGTTGACCGGGATACTGCCGCAGATCTCGAACCTGAAGCCAACAAGGAGGCGCTGGGAGGGATCCTGATTGCCAGGGAATCCATCGCCGATCCGTTTACCGCATCCGTTGCTTTTGCCGAAGTTGCACTGGAAAACGGCACTGACATTCTTTTGGGAACCGAGGTCACGGCGTTTGAAGACACCGACGAACCGGTTAAGGTCCTGGTTACCCGGAGCGGCATACGGATTCGCACGAAAATCGTTGTCAACGTTGCAGGGCTTGGAAGCGAGAAGCTGGCAAAATTATATCAGGGAGAACCGTTCGACACCAATCCCCGTCGCGGGCAATTTCTGCTATTTGACAAGGTCAGCCGTCAAAACATCAGGCACATTCTGTTGCCAATTCCGACAGCACAGACCAAAGGGGTGCTGGTCATTCCCACCATTTTCGGGAACCTGATGGCCGGACCAACAGCCGAAGATTTCCAACATGATGATGATTGCGTCACTGACACGGTAACCAGTAAGCTTGAGCAATTACTGGAAGGCGCTTCCAAATTGTATCCGGGACTAAAAAGCCAGCCGGCGATCGGATTGTATTCCGGCGTCCGGGCCAACTGCAGTCAGGGAAGTTACTGGATACGGTGTAACGACAATCATCCGGGGATACTGACCGTCGCCGGCATTCGCTCTACCGGATTCACCTCCTCCCCTGCCCTGGCCGAATACCTGATCGACAAGCTGAACAAAGACATGGGGCTCAACCTGGAAGTAAACCCTTCGGCAACTGACTGCAGGGAGGCCAACAGATGGCCGGGATGGTGGAAGCGGCCTTATGAAGAGAAAACAGCAGTCAGGGAGGATCCCGCTCTCGGCGAGATCGTCTGTTTCTGTGAGCAGATCTCTCGCGGAGAAATTATCAGGCAACTCGACTCTCCCCTGAAACCCCGGACACTGGATGCGATAAAACGAAGAACGCGGGCGCAGACGGGCCGATGCCAGGGGTTTGAATGCATGGTCAAAGTAGCCTCGATCATCTCGGAGCACTGTGATATTCCCTTGAATAAGATAACCAAATGCGGGCCCGGAAGTGAGCTGTTTTCTTTGGCCGATGTAAATGAATAACTGTAAGAACCCTAAATATGAATTCAAAAAAACATTATCGTGTGATCATCATTGGTGCTGGTCCCGCGGGGATTGGCGCAGCAGTGGCACTTTCAAAAAAAGGGGTCGGCCCGGTTATCATGATTGAAAGAAATGAACAGCCAGGCGGAATTCCCTCATTTTATAAAAAAGGAGGGATCAGAACGTTTATAAAATGGTTGGGAGGAGGCCTGCCGGTAGATGGAGAAACGTATGCAGCCATGCTTTGCAGGAAACTGTTAAAAACCGGGACCACAATCAGGCTGAAGAGCCAGGTGATCGCGGTGGACACGGCAAAAAAAAGTGTGACTTACGTGAATGCTGACGAAGGCAAGGTGGATTTAACGGCCGATGTCGTCATCATGGCTTGCGGAGCCCGGGAAAAAAACCAGGCTGAACGGGGGTGGATAGAGGGATCCAGACCTGCCAGGATCTTCTTTACCAGGCATCTGCTCAGCCTTTCCGCTACTCAGGAAACATTGCCATTCAGAAAGCCGGTCATCATCGGTTCCGACCTGATCGCCTATGCTGCGGCTGCAAAACTGAGAACAGGCGGGGCTGCCGGTGTCACGGTCATTGACCGGTACCCGCGACCGAGATGCTTTTTATTGGGACGCCTTTTCTTTCGCCTCTGGTGTAACCCAACCTACCTGGATGCAGGTCCGGGACCGGTAAAAATTGAAGGAACCAAAACCGTGACGGGCGTGAAAACCGGCCGCCAAAAGATAGCGTGCGACAGTGTGATCATTGCCGGTGACCTCATCCCGAACAGCGAGCTGGCCATACAAGGGAAATTAAAGGCCGATATCCGGCACAGGATTCCTGAAGTGGTCGACGGCTGTCGGCTGTCAGAACCAGGATGGTTTGTAACCGGAAACATGCTGGGAGGATTCCATGGCGCTGAATGGTGCTACTATCATGGCATTAAGGCAGGAAAACAAGTATCAAAATATTTGAGAAGATATGGGATTTGACAAGATCATCATCTGGGTGATGGCCGTCGGTGTGCTCCTGGGCGCTGCCGACCGGATCATGGGTAACAGGTTCAAACTGGGCGAGCAGTTTGAGGAAGGCTTCAACGCGATGGGACCTTTGGCGCTGGGAATGGTAGGTATTGTTACGCTGGCCCCGGTGATCTCAACCATGCTGGGTCCTGTTATTATCCCTGTATTCAGGTGGATCGGGGCCGACCCGGCGATGTTTGCCATGATCCTGGCAAACGACATGGGGGGCTACCCTCTGGCCATGGAACTGGCTCAAAACGAACAGGCAGGGCTGTTGTCGGGGCTGATCGTGGCATCGATGCTGGGATGCACGCTCGTTTTCTCAATCCCGGTGGGTCTGGGACTCATTGACTATGACGACCGCCCTTTTTTTGCAAAAGGACTGCTGATCGGAATGATCACCATCCCTTTTGGCAGCACTGCCGGAGGACTGATGGCCGGTTTTGATCTGAAAATGGTACTCGTGAATAATATTCCGGTAATCATCCTTTCAGCCCTTTTTATCCTGGGCCTGATCTTCATTCCTAAAAAAATGATCCGGGGTGCTTTGCTGTTTGGCAAACTGATTGTCATCGTGATCACCATCGGCCTGGCAGCCGCAGCTTTTCAGCAGCTGACAAATGTCGTGCTGATCCCGGGCATGGCCCCGGTCATGGATGCCATGTCCATTATCGCCCAAATTGGCCTCATTCTTCTGGGAACCTTCCCCATTTTAAAACTTCTGGTAGATCTGCTGAATAAACCGCTGACGCGACTGGGTCAGAAATTGGGAATGGATGCGGTGAGTGCCGCCGGAATTGTCATCACCCTGGCAAACAGCATCCCTGTGTACAAATTAATGAAGAACATGACCCCCAAAGGGAAGGTGATCAACACGGCCTGGCTGGTACCCGCAACCGCCGCGTTGGGCGACCATCTTGGATTTACTGCCGGCGTAAGACCCGACATGATCACACCGGTCGTGCTGGGGAAGCTCTTCGCCGGTGCGCTCGCGATAGCCCTGGCCGTGCTGTTCTTAAAATATGAAACGAACCGGGAAGATGTTAAAAAATCCGGAGCGCATCCACAACCTGAATGAAACAAAATGAAAACAACGTATTATCTGGGCATTGACCAGGGTACAACCGGGACCACTGCCTTAGTTTTTGATGAAGACTGGCAGGTACGCGGGAAAGGATATGCAGAACACACCCAATACTATCCCAAACCGGGATGGGTGGAGCACGATCCGCTTGAAATCTGGGAAAAGGTCAAAAAATCGGTCGCGTCAGCGTTGGACGAGGCAAGAATAAAAGCGAGTGATCTGAGAGCAACAGGCATTGCAAACCAGGGTGAAACCTGCATGGTATGGGAGAAAGATACCGGTAAACCGGTTTATCCGGCAATCGTTTGGCAAGACCGGCGGACTGCCGCGGCAGCAGATAAACTCGGTGCTGAATTCGGAGATCTGATTATCGCGAAGACAGGAGTCCGGGCCGACGCTTATTTCTCGGCATTGAAAATTCAATGGATACTGGATCACGTTCAGAATGGCCGGGAGAGAGCTCAAAAAGGAGAATTGCTGGCAGGGACCCTGGACTCCTGGCTGATTTGGAACATGACGGGCAGAAAAGTTTTTACGACCGACCCGTCAACCGCCTCGCGAACGATGCTGTACAACCTGCACGAAAAACAGTGGGATCCTGAACTCTTCCAATTAACCGGCATCCCCCGGACGATGTTGCCCGAAATCAATGCCAGCGCCGGGATCGTCGGACTGACATCTCCCAACGCATTTTTTGAAGCAGAAATACCTGTTTCAGGATATGTGGTCGATCAGGCAGCCGCGCTCTTTGGTCAGGCGTGTTTCAGGGAGGGCAGTGTCAAAACAACCTATGGTACCGGTTGCTTTATGCTGATGAACACAGGAAACAAGCCGGTAAGCTCAACCAATGGCCTGATTACGACGGTGGTCTGGGATATTCCCGGCAACTACACCTACGCCCTGGACGCCGGCGTTTATATTTCCGGTGCAGCCGTGCAGTGGCTCCGCGACGGACTTGAGATTATCCGCACGGCCGGTGAAACGGAGGCCCTCGCCAGATCTGTCCCCGATACAGGAGGCGTGTATTTCGTGCCTGCGTTTACCGGCCTGGCCGCCCCTTACTGGGATCAGTATGCACGGGGCACCATGCTGGGGATCACAGGAGGAACAACCCGGGCGCATCTTGTCAGGGCAACCCTGGAAGCCATTGCGTTCCAGGTTGCCGAAAACCTGGATGTGATGCAGAAAGATTCGGGCATCACCATCGACGTGATGCGTGCGGACGGGGGCGCCGTGGAAAATCAGTTCCTGATGCAGTTTCAGGCGGATGTCCTGGGCATCCCGGTCGACGTCCCGGTCGTTCATGAAACAACGGCACTAGGAGCCGCGTACCTCGCTGCCCTTGGCGTGGGAGACTTTAATTCACTTGACGAGATCTCTGGTCACTGGAAACTCAGCAAAAGATATTTGCCGTCCATCAGCAAAGAGGAAAGGTTGCAGAAAATGGAACAATGGAAAAAAGCGGTCGTCCGCTCCAGAAACTGGGATCGCTAGCTTTTTGAAAAACGTTGGTTTTCTTTTTATCTTCGCCCTTCAGTAAGAAGATCCATGATCTGATCAAAAAGATCACATCAGGAAGTAACCGGTTGATCAATTTTTAAAAATAAAACGATGTGTAAAAAATTATTATTGGGCTTTATTAGCTTAACTGTTTGCTTTCAGCTATTTTCACAACCCAAAGTAGAAGCACCCAAACTCTCCGATCCAAAATCCTGCACCTGGGTACTGTTACCTGACCCGCAGACCTACAACAAGTTTGAACGCAATCAGCCTTTGTTTCAACTGATAACCAGTTGGATTGCCGATCAAAAGGCAGCGCTGAATATTCAACTGGTTTTATGTGTCGGCGATCTTGTTGAGCAGAACAACCTCCTTGTTCCTGACGGGAAAAACGGCGACCAAACCAGTGTGGAACAATGGGAAGCCGTTCAGACTGCTTTCAGTAAACTGAACAACCAGGTCCCATACATCTTGTGCACCGGTAATCACGACTACGGGATAAAAAGCGCCGAAAACCGGTATTCGCAGTTCAACAGCTATTTCCCGCCCCAGGGAAATCCGCTGACCCAATCACTGCTGGTCGGGATGGCGCCGAACGGAACGGGTGTTGAGACGCTTGAGAATGCGTGTTATGAATGGAAATCACCGTTTGGTCAACCGTTCCTGATCTTTTCACTGGAATTTGCCCCGCGCACGGCAATACTCCAATGGGCAAAGCAGGTGGCGTCAAGACCTGAATACAAGAACCATCTTGGCGTTCTTTTAACGCACAGCTATCAAAATTCGAAAAACGAACTGACCAATAACGAAAAATATGCGCTGACCGATGCCAATTACGGTGCAGTGATCTGGAAAGATTTTGTACAGCCCTCAGGGAATATGCGGTTTGTTTTCTGCGGGCACGTGGCCGACAGCGAATCGCATCAGGGAATGGTGAGCTATCAGGAAGATAAAAATGCGGCAGGAAAAAATGTCCACCAGATGTTGTTTAACGCCCAGCGTGAAGGAGGCGGCTGGCATGGCAACGGAGGAGACGGATGGTTGCGTATCCTCGAATTTTTGCCTGATCAGAAAACAATCAAGGTGCATACGTTTTCCCCCTTGTTCTGGATATCACCCGCCACCCGCCACCTGGCCTGGCGAACAGAAAGCTTCGATCAGTATGACATATCTTATTGATTGAACAGGTGTATTTATTTCCTGTTTTTCCAGATTCCGGGAGTTCTTGCGGTATCATTAGTTTTACGCAGGCAGACCTGCTGCCTGCGTAAAACAGAAATCATTTTATGAGTTTTCCGACTTCGAGCGGACGGTCGGACTCGATGATATCCGGCCGTGTTGAGATCTCCTGCAGGTAGGCGGCTTCGCGCTCTTCTGGCGTTGCCAGCTGATCATGGGTGGGCGCCACCGAGATCATACACCTTACGCCGGCGGCGTGAAGCATTTTCACGATCTTCTCGTTTTCCGGGTTAATGGAGGGGCCGACGTACGCAACCATGCTGCCCCAGGGAACTCCTGAAATGCTCATATCCTCATATTCCCTCATGTCCCGGCAAAATGCCGACAGCATGACGCCCGGCAAACGATCATAGTAATACCGTGCCTGCGCTCCGGTATGGACCGTCAGTATGACATGATCGGCTGCATCCTCTTTTTTGATAAAATCGACGATCATTGACAAGGGGACGTCCTTCCTATCCATGTCAATGAACGTTTTCCCCCTGCTCCACCGGATCACGCTGTCGAGACGGGGAATCAGGTATGGCGTTTCGTTTCCCTCACGATCCCTGAGCCTGATCTTCTGAAGCTCTTCCCATGTGTAATCGGCTAACCTGCCTGTCCCGGTGGTGGTCCGGTCCAGGGTTGCATCATGCATCAGCACGATGACACTGTCTTTGGTAAGACGGGGGTCAACCTCGAAAAAGGCAGGCATCCCGCTCAGAACATACTGAAAACTTTCCAGGCTGTTCTCCGGATAACCATCTTCGATGCTTCCGCGGTGACCGCTGATCAGGATGGAGCTGTCGCCTGAATAACGGAATAACGCATGGTGATCCTTCTTTCCTGCGGAGCTTCCTTCCGAAGTCGGTATTGCCCGGTTACATCCCAATGCAATCGCTAAAACGGACAATGTCCATGTTTGGAAAATAATTTTTTTTCTCATGTGTTTGTTTTTTCTGTTCCTGCGCGGAAATGATTTTATCCCCGTCAGGGTTAAAAAATTGAATCGTTTCGTCATTTTAATGGGGACCAGGTTTAGTTCATTTCAATAAAGCACGTGACTCCGCCAAAAGCTTTCCAAAAACTTCAATACTATCTGCAACAATGTCCGGAACCAGGTCTGTCTTTTTCAGATCCTCCGGGGTAGCTTCTCCCGAAAGCACCAGGACACTGAACGCATTGGCCCGCTGAGCCATCACCAGATCGGTGTAAATACGGTCTCCGACCATGGCGATCTCATCCTGTTCCAGTCCTTTTCCGTTTCTGACTCCGTTCAGCATTTCCGGATCCGGCTTCCCTAATACGACGTCAGGCCATCTTCCTGTCGCCTTTTCAAGCGCGGCGCAGATGGAACCGCAATCGACCAGCACCACCGGCTGATCGGTGGGACACACATAATCGGGGTTCGTAGCCAGGTATCGCTTATTTTTACTGATCCACCACGCCGCACGGGCCAGCCTGGGAAACGACAACGTCGGGTCAAAACCGACTACCACGGCATCGGGTTCCTCGTGAGGATGATCTGCAACCGACACAAATCCCGCCTGTTCAAATTCCCTGATCATGCTGGGCGTACCGAGGATAAACAGTTTTTTTGTATCCGGGCAATGATGTGTTAAATAATCCATCGTCGCATGTGCTGACGTGTAAATTTCATTTTCAGTGACGTGCAGCCCCATTTCCCGGAGATGCGATAAATAATCTTTGGTACTCCTGGATGGATTATTTGTCAGAAAAGAATAACTGATACCCATTTCCTCAAGATCCTTTAAAAAGGCCTTTGTATAGGGAAACAACGTGTCACCCTTATAAATGGTCCCGTCCATGTCCAACGCAATATGTTTTACTTTCCGAAGCCGCTCAAGCAAGCCCTTCCTGTTTCCGAATGCCTTGCTATGTGCCTGTGTATCTGCCATCAGTTTTAGTACATCTCATTCAACCATTGCTTCAAATAACCTGTCCGCACTGCCAGATCGAGTATGGTAAAGCGGGAACGGATACATTGGGCCCGTGAAAACGCCATCTTCATACGGGCTGCGGAAATCCCTATCTCCTGAGGGTCTGTCGGAGCTCCGACCAGCATCAGTTTCCTTCTGACCTCATCCGAAGGCAACAGTTGGGCCGATAACCTGTTCCGGATCATCGGCCAGTCGCGTTTGAGGCTCTCCAGTTGAACGGCCAGTTCATCGCGGGAAATGTGTTTGGCGCGCGACTGATTGATGGCTATTTCGAGAAAATCCGTTTGACCGAACATTTCCCTGATGGTGGCTTCCCGCTCTCCCCAATCCGGCCAGTTCCTGCAGGCTTCCTGCACATCGAGCTGGTCTACCGGCGACTGAAGCAGCTTTTCGTAAAGCGCGGCTATTGCCAGGGTCGCCACACCCACCTGAAATCCGTGTGAAGGCATTTCTCCCTGATAGGTATGATGTTCCATATTCCACAAATGGCTGAATTGATGTTCAGCCCCGGATGCAGGCCGGCTCGCCTGCATCCATTGCATGGCGAAGCCGCCCAGGATCAGTCCGTCCATCAGCGGCATAATGGCTTCCTCTTTCCCTTCACGGGCACCTTTAGGGTCAGCAAGCGCACGCTTCAACCCATTTTGAACGATCGACCACGCAAGTTGGTCGATCGGCTCGATCCCCAGGGCGTCGGCCAGGATCCAGTCAGCGCCCGCCGTTACTTTGGCAAACAGGTCGGCATAACCCGATGCCGTCATCAGCGCCGGCGCTTCCCTGATGATGCTGATGTCGGCAAATACCGCCTGCGGCGCCGGACATGAAAAGGTCTGCTTGTTCCCTTCAAAAGAGATTGATGCCCCGTAAGCCGTATACCCATCCATCGAGGCCGCCGTCGCTATGCACAGATAAGGTCTGTTATTCCTGAATGAAGATAATTTGGTCAGGTCATTGATCGTTCCCGACCCTACTGCAACCGGAATAAAATCATTCCCCTTCAAGGCTTCATCAAGGAGCAGCACATTACCGAATTCGGCGTACGGCCTTTTTTCAGGAAAGATGAACGGGTCCGTTCCGCTCAGGCCGTGGGTACGAAGATCCTGAAAAACCTCCTTCCCCGCAATCTCCCAGGTGATCTGGTCACACACCACGATCGCCTTCCTTTGAGGGAATTGCTCCCTGAAAAATGCCGGGAATTCATGCAACATATCCGGCCCTGTTTTCAAAGCCCGGGTATCCCGTGCTGAGTGTAATGCTTTTTCCAGATCAGACTGCATCTTTAATCGTTTACTGTTAATACTATATCTTTAGGATCAGGCAGTGTGATGAATTTCGTCATCAGCGCGCTGAGAAAGTATAACCCTGCCAGGATCCAGATCACACCTTCACTGCCCACCAAACCGTAGAACAACCCCACCACGGCCGGGCCTGCAAAAACGGCAAGCCCTGCACCCAGATTCAAAATCGACATCGCAGCTCCTTTTTCTTCCTGAACAAGCGAAGGGATCAGGGCCGACAAAGGCACATAACCGGCGAGCATGGCTCCCCAGAAAACACCGGCTGAAATCACGATCCAGAAGTTCCCCGACCATAACAGGGGCGAGTAATAAAACAATAGCGTGCCAATACCACAGCCAACTCCTCCAAACCAGATCACGGTCTCGCGCCAGCCTACCCTGTCGCCCACATACCCGAAAATGAGATTGAACAGGATATTGCTGGTAAAGATCGTCCCCCAGATCTGCAGCCATTCGGTAGTACTAAACCCATGCTCAAACATATAGATCGGCAGGAAGACCGGAAAGGCAAACTGGGCTGTCGTATTGATCACCCTGACAATCCCTCCGATCAGTACCTTAGGCTCTTTCTTCATAATGGTAATGCCTTTCATCAGATCTTTTAGCTTCGACCTGGTCCCGCTCCGGTCCACCTTCGCAAACCGGTTAACAACCAACGCAAAAAACGCCCCGATCAAAGCCCATATCACCGACGTCCATAGCGTATTGATATGGCCAATCCTGCCAATCGCCCAACTGGAATAATAGGCTCCGAGTACATTCAACCCTCCCGTAAAAACGAACCAAAACCATCCGACCGCCTTTCCCAGCTGTTCTTTAGGGGTATAATAAGCGATCCAGACCAGGAAGGAATAGGCGAACAAGGGGTATCCCAAACCGCGGAAAGCATAAGTAAGCAGCATGACCGGATAGTTCAGATCCGGCATTCCCAGCCCCACGAACCCGGCTGTTCCCAATAAATACAGGACCAGTCCTCCGAACATGACATTCCTCACTCCGTAAGTCTCAGCCATCACCCCGGAAAGCCAGGAAGAAAGGCCGATCGTGATCCCATACACCGTGAACAAAGCCGCTGATTCCTGGATGCTTAATCCCCGGTCAACCAGGTAAGGGCTTAACCATCCCTGTTCAATCCCGTCACCCATCATAAAAATCAGGATACCCAAATATCCCCACGACAGGAATCGAAGCGACCCCACTTTTTTACGAAGAATTTGTCCGACTGTTCCCATAAGTCCGTCCGATTTATTTTAATCTGTCCGTTAAGTAAATTATTCCACAAACATAAACAACATGATCACTAAAAACAATAATTCGATAAGGTAAAATTTCGTTTTAAGCATTTTTTATTTCCTTTTATGAGTTATTTTTTTATAATATCCACTTCCAACAGGTAAATACCATAAAAAAAAGAAAACGAAGATAAACCGGGCGACCGCTCCCATTTTCCACGTAGTTTCGTGATCATTTCGTTTGTATTCCTCAAATCTGTAAAAAGAATCGTAATTTAGCAGCGGTTAAAGAAAACAGTCATGCTGAGCATTGCAGAAAGACATAAGTATATCCTTGATTCCCTGCACAGAAATGGGTTCATCACCGTGTCGGATATTGCGAAAGAGCTGGATGTTACCCCGGTAACGATCAGGAAGGATCTCAAGTACCTTGAAGATAAAAAGTTATTGTACCGGACTCACGGCAGTGCGAGTCCGGTCAATCCGCATACTTCTGATGTCAATCTGCAGGTTAAAGAGAAGAAAAACATCAATGAAAAGAAACGGATTGCCGAAGCCGCGTGTACGCTGATCGAAGAAAATGATTCCATTATCATCGGGGCCGGCTCAACGGTACAGGTCTTTGCAGAAGCGCTTAACCCCGCATCCCGTCTGACGGTTGTTACCGCATCGCTCAAAACATCGATTCTGCTGACTCCGCTCGACCATGTCGAGGTGATCCAGCTTGCCGGGATTGTCCGGAAAAACTCGTTCTCGGTGGTTGGCGATTTTGCCACCAGGATCTTTGATATGCTTACCTGTTCCAAGCTTTTCCTGGGAGTGGATGGAATTGACTTTGAATATGGCGTGACCAACTCGAACATCGAAGAGGCGATCCTGAATAAAAAGATGATGGAAGCATCGCTTCGAACCATCATACTCACCGATTCCAGCAAATTCGGGAAAAGAGGATTCGGGAAGATTTGCGACCTTGATCAGATCGACGTGATCATTACGGATTCAGGCATACCTGACGGGACAGCCAAAAGGCTGGAAGAGCTTGGCGTTGAGCTGATCGTGGTATAAATAAATCTGAATGAAGGCTGCCTCAGAGTTGAGACAGCCTTCATTTATTTTAGAGAAAGAACGTCTTTATTCTTTTAATGTCAGGCTTTTGATCAGGTCGACTTCTTCCTGTTTGTAGGGAGTGCCGTCGGGCCTGAAAATCTCATGGAACCAGAGTGGTGGTTCTGACCCGTCGGGAATTGGTTCGCTCCAGGCATATTTGGTGTTTGACTTGCCGGCAACCAGTCCCCAGTTGATCGCTCCGATGTTGTTCTCTTTTAGCATCGGCATGATATTGGTGAACAGGCTGTTGTTGCGGCGGGCCATATACTCGGTACAAACCAGCGGAAGGCCATACCGCTTTAGGGTGTCGATGGCTGCCTGATGTTTTTCAGGAGCTTCGTAATTGTGATAGGTGATGATATCGGAGTTTTCAACCTGGAACTTGTTCAGGTCTGAAAGGGGAAGGCTCCATAATCCGGTAGATAAAGGCTGCGAGGGACGAACTTCCCATCCCCACTGAAACACCTTTTTCAAAAGCGGTAACGATTTGTTCCCGTAACCCGAATTTCCCGGTTCATTGTAAAGATCCCAGATGGCAATGCGCTTGTCGTCCTTAAAAGTGGTCAGCACATCTTTCACATAAGCCTCCAGCACATTAATCAGCGTTGAATCCTGGTGCAGCAGGTCGCCCGGGTCGCGCACCCATCCGGAGTTATGCACACCAGGCTTGGGGTCAGGTTGTTTCCCGGCCTGATACGTCGCATTCCAGCAGTCGTCGAAGAACACGAAAATGGTTTTAATACCGTGTTTATCGGCAATCGTCAGATATTGTTTCATCCGGTCCTTAAAACCATCCTTGTCCACTTCCCAGGCTACATGGTGCAGGTACACGCGCATGCAGTTCATGCCGATGTTTTCGGCCCATCCCAGTTCCCGGTTGATCGTGGCCGTGTCGAAGGTTTCGGCCTGCCAGGTTTCCAACTGGTTGATCGCGGTACTGGGATTAAAATTACAGCCTCTCAGCCAGCCATGCTCAGCGCTCCAGGTCTGCGCCTGCCCGGAAGTCCATTTTGCCGGAGCAACTTCGGCTTCTTCAGTTTTAGGTTTTTGACTCTGGCAAGCCGCAGCAATCAGGGCAACAGCCAGTAAAAACAAGGAGATTCTTTTCATTGATGAATTATTAAATGGTTAATTGGTGCATAGGGCATGGGGCATGGAGTTTTCCTGTCTCCCGTTTCCGTTCTCCTTTCTCACTACTCACTACTCACTACTCACTACGTCCTTTTTCGATTTCCACTTCGCCCGAGGGTCTCTCCATGGGTTGACCGGC
>CAZOYZ010000019.1:16048-18136 GCA_964584045.1 uncultured Prolixibacteraceae bacterium
CCGGCCGGCGGGGCATGCCAGATCATGCGGGTTTCTCCTTTCCTGGTCATATATTTCGACCGGGAAACCGATATGCCGTTGTTGGCAGAAAAGCAATAAATATAATCCTCACCCTGTTTCATCATCCACGGATCAGCACCATCCCAAACCGGGTTGGTAAAAGTTGTCCTTACCTCAGCAACGGATGCAGGTTCGTTGTTTCCGCATCGCGCAAAGGAAACGATCGTCAGCATCGAAACGATTAATATCTTCAGTTTTGTCATCACTTCCGTCATTCACTATTCAAGGGTTAACCGGCACCATGTATTGGATGAAGAAGGAACCGCATGGACCACATTTTCTTCATACCACGAACCGGTACCGCTGTATTCAATAAGTCCCAGGCTGATCCGTACATCAGACTGATCATCGTTCTCCAAAAAAGCAAACGGCACTTCAAATTCGATCTGATATCCGACACCGGTGCCGGAATTGACTTCTGCCCGTATATCGTTTGTTTTCACCGTTGTCCATCTGCCGTTCTCTCCTTCCTGTACCGCCGTCTCTCCGCTGCAGTTGCACCAAATCCGGAATATGCCTTTATCCGGCGAAACCAGATTGGCGTTTTGCGAATCGATATACAGGTAAACGCCGTCGGACCGGAACTTGTCTGTCTTGTCAGAAACGAGTTTTTTATCGGTCACCACTGTACAAATGTAAAGATTCTGTTCGTCATGTCTGCAAGCCGCGCGAAGATTTGTCTCGCCTTTATGGCCGATAAAAAGCGGAAATTTCTGACCCCATTCGGATGAAGTGACGTTTCCGTCTAACGTAATATCGCCTTGTTCGGCCTTCAGTTCAGGGATGATATATCCTTTGATCATCCAGACTTCACAGCTCGGACTGCGGAAACTCGTGGTCGATGCCGCAACAACCGTGTTCTCGTCCCAAAGCGAAATGGAGTTCCATTTCGCCTCGCGGTCCAAAGGCACCTCGAAGGGACGGCTCGGCTTCTCAAAATGACGCCCGGTCCGGTCTCCGATGGTCACTTCCATGGTCGACCGTTCCCAGTCGGCCGTTCTGCCAGCGGTGGTTTGACAGGATAAAATCACCTCGCCCGAGGGGACTCTCATCAGGTAGGGCGCACCGGCGTAAACATCGTCCGGAAGAGGTTGTTTCAGCGCATATTCCCGGTTAGGAGAACCGGCAAGGACGGGACTGCTCCAGTTGTCTGAAATGCCTGTGCGCACCAGGTAAGGCTTGAACTGTCCGGCCTTGTTATCTTCAATGGCCACCACGATTTCATTATCCACAAGAAGGGGAACAGGCATACCGTCACGCCGGCCGGCCCTGAAGCTCACTGTTTTAATTTCGTTATTCCAGGTGATGCCGTTATCGGACGAACTGATCATGGATATATTCTGCTCGTCAGAAGTCACGAAAGGTGTTTCATTGGCAAAGTAAACCTGCAATTCTCCGTTCGGCAGCTGAAGAAAGGCCGGTTCCCAGCAGCCATCGGTAAAACGGGGTCCGCCTTCGTAAATGACCTGCGCGTCCGTCCAGTTTTTCCCATCATCGGTACTTCGCCTCACGGCGATGACAAACGGAGCGATTTCATCGGCAGCGGGCCTGTAGTTGCAGGCCATGACGAGGTCTCCGTTCCGGAGTTGAATAAGCTCACTGTTGGCAATATTGACATCGGTCGATTCGCCTTTACTGTTGGTATACCGGTGCTTTTTAAAGGTAATGACCGGCTCGCTCCAGGTTTTTCCGTGGTCTTCGCTGGAGATCATTTCTCCATTCCCTCCCGTTTCATAAACGGCCATCAGCGAGCCGTCATTCAGCCTGCGGATGCGCGGATAGCCTGCCCATGTCAGCGATCGCCCGCCCTGAGGCGCCAGCCTTTGCAGGGAACTGTAATCCCAGGCAATGCGGATCCCTTCCACCGGCTCTCCTTTTTGCACCGGAACCGGCTCTGCCGGATTATCTCCCCGGGTACAACTTCCCGAAAACACGAAAATAAGCAGGTATAAAAATGGTCCGATCATCGTTTTCTTCATTTCAAATTAATTATATTCCTGCGAAAGCAGGGATTTCCGGACATCAGAG
>CAZOYZ010000019.1:18236-19539 GCA_964584045.1 uncultured Prolixibacteraceae bacterium
GAGGTTTCCGCTTTCGCAGGAGTTTATTTTTTTAATACCGGTGTGAGGTAATTTTTGTCAATGACCATCACCTCTTTCCCGTTCTCTGTTTTGAAGCTCACGGAACTGATATACATATGGCGGGGATGGATCTGCGTCTTACTGTTGTGCGCATGAAACACGATCCTCAGCGTCCCCGCTTTATCCGTAAACATGGCACTGTGCCCCACTCCTGCCAGTTCTCCCGGCTTTTGCAGGATCGGGTTGTTCTCATACTTGGTCCATGGGCCCGTGACGGATGCGGCAGTGGCGAAGCCGATACCATAGAACGGACTTTCATAGCTGTTGGCCGAGTAGGTCATGTAGTACGTGCCGTTATGCTTGACCACAAACGATCCCTCGTTGACACGCGGCCACACTTCCTCCCAGGCCTGCGATACATGAATGCATGGATGCATGGTTTCGGTCTTGATTTCAGTCAGATTGTCTTCCAGTTCCGCGACCCAAATATTCAGTCCGTCGTTGAAACGGTCAAAGAACAGGTATGGTTTGCCGTCATCGTCGATAAACAGCGAGTTGTCAATACACTTTTCGCCTTCGATCATGGGTTTCTGCACTTCCTGACGGAAAGGCCCCAGCGGTGAGTCGCCGGTCGCTGCACAAATATGTTCATCGGCAGAGTAATACATGTAAAATTTGCCGTTCACATGATACACTTCGGGAGCCCAGAACCAGCGGTCGGCCCACACGTCTTCTTTGTTCAGTGCCAGTCCTCCCGGTATACCGGCCGGAACACTCCATGTCTGAAGGTCGTCCGATACAAATACGGCAATTCCGTTTTCAGACAGCGTCCCGTACGCATAATACTCCCCGTCATGGAGCATGATAAACGGGTCACCCAGCGGAACCTTTGAAACCACCGGCTCCGGATCCTGACTGGAATCGTCTTTTGAGCAGGAAGTTCCGCTTAATGAGAGACACAAAAACGATAAAATCAGTAAATACTTCATAAAATATAAGTCCAAAGTCAGACACAAAATACAAGGATCAAGATAAAAAAAATCGTCAGCAACGAGTGACGAGCAGCGAGTAAAAAACACAAGACCCGCTGCTCATAACCCCCACCCTGTTAATACGACGGGTTCTGAGTTAACCCGGTATTATTGTTGATCTCATCTGATGGTATGGGTAACCTGGCATGTTTTCCGATCTGGAAATTATTGAAATCAGGATCCCGCTGTTTCAGTTCATCCAGACCGGCTTGATTATCGGTCAGTCCCCATCGTTTAATGTCAGCCCAGCGATGGCCTTCCAGGCAAAGCTC
>CAZOYZ010000019.1:19639-24825 GCA_964584045.1 uncultured Prolixibacteraceae bacterium
GGGGAAGTCGGCGGCCATATCCTTATAGAACACGCTGTTCTTCAGACGAATATCATAACCTCCACCCAGATTCATTTCCTTTTTAAACTCATTCACCAGCCACGGGCGAACCTCGCCGTCCGTCCAGCCAATCCCCGGAGGCGCAAAGAATTGTCCCCTGTTCAGACCCAGGTTCGGGTCAATATCAAAATCGCCGTCGCCTGCCGGGGCTTTGTGGATGTCCGAGTACTGGATCTCGAAAACCGATTCCACGTTATTTTCATTCAGATGCGTAAAATTATCCTGAAAGTTCGGCACGAGGTCGTAATAGGCGGCGCCCTCACCGGTCACCAGCCAGTCGAGATCGGATTTGGCACCTTCCCACTCATGTTGCTGCATCCGGCTTTTGGCGCGTAAGGCATAAGCGGCGCCTTTAGTCGCTCTTCCCTTGTTCGTATCGTCCCAGGAAGGAGGCAGCATCGCGATGGCCTGTTCCAGATCGTTCTCTACCTGAGTCCATACTTCCTCTGCAGAATGCCCCTCGGGGGTATCGCCCGGGCTGGAAGGTTCCAGGACGATCGGAATACTTTTGTTCTCACTCCCCCACAAAACAGCCAGATTATAATAACACAAGGCCCTCAGAAAGTATGCCTGCCCCAGCAATTGTTTCTTTTGATTTTCATCCGAAAATTCAATATCCGGCACATAATAAAGCACCTGATTGGCCCTGTATATTGTTTCATAACTGTCGCGGTAAGTCCATGAGTTACCTTCCCAGAAATTGTAATTGTTGTATAAAAAACGCGTCCAGTCGGCCAGTTCGATCCACGGACTTTGACTAAAACCTTCATCCGAAGTCAGATCGAGCCGGAACCAGATCCAACGGGAATACGTGCCTGGCTTATAAAACATATTATAAATCGCATTCACACCGCTGTGGGCATCTGCTTCATTTTTCCAGAACGATTGTACCTGCAGGTCGTTGGGATTAGTGACATCTACTTCGCAGGAAGTAAAGATCAATCCCGCGATAAAAATATAGAACAGTATTTGTTTCATCATGATAAATGTTTTAGTTAGAATGTGACTTGCAGACCAAAAGTGACTGCCTTCGGATTCGGGAAGGCCCCGTAATCGTGCCCTCTTTCCCAGATGCTGGAGTTCCTGAATTCCGGGTCCAGCCCGTTATAACCGGTGAAAGTGATCAGGTTCTGTGCATTGGCAAATATTCTGACCTGATCAAAATGACCGGAAAGAAGGTTCCCGGGCAGGGAATATCCCAGAGCCAGTTGCCTGACGCGCAGGTACGAACCATTTTCAAGCCAGCGGGTCTGATCTCCACGGGTGTTCCTTCCATCCTGGTAAACAGGACGCGGATCTTTGGCATCCGGATTATCCAGGCTCCAGGGGTCGTAATCGGCACGGTAATTGGAATTGTCGTCATACCGGTCAAATCCGCTCCGGGGTCCGTTGAAGACCTTATGGCCAAATGCTCCTGTCAGCTGAAGCTGAATATCAAATCCTTTCCACTCTGCTGTTGCATTGAGTCCCAACTGCAATTTCGGCCAGGGGGTATCCGCATACTGACGGTCACCGTCCGTGATCTGCCCGTCTTCGTTAAAGTCGACAAACCGGATATCGCCGGGCTGCGCGTTGGGCTGGATCATATCACCGTCTTTGTCCACGTGGGCGTACACCTCTTCCATCGAACGGAACAAACCGTCCGTTTTGATCAGGTACCATTCACCGATCGGCTTGCCTACGTAAGACTTGGTATTCCACTGCGTGAAGAACTGCCGGTCATATCCCAGTTCCAGGATCTCATTTTTTACGGTTGAAATATTGGCGTTAATGCTGTAATCCCATTCGTTACGGCTCTCATGCCAGGTCAGGGAAAGCTCATAACCGGTATTCCGCAGGGAGGCTGCATTTACATTTGGATTGCCCCCGTTATTGCCGGTCGACATCAGGATCTGCATAGCGGTAAGCACATCTTTGGTCGTGGAACGGAAATATTCGGCCGTCACATCCAGACGGTTGTCAAGCAAGGTAGCATCCACTCCGATATTCAGTTCATGCAACTCCTCCCATTTCAGGTTTTCATTGACCAGCTTGACCTGGGTTTGACCGTTCTCCAGATGCTGATCCTTCCCAAAGATGACCTGGGGGAAGGAGTTGATGAACGGCACCCAATCCCATACGCCGATATTGGAACTTCCCAATACCCCGTAGTTGGCGCGGACTTTCAGATCATTGATCCACGGGACGTGAAAGAAACTTTCGTTATCGATCTTCCACGCTCCTGATATGGACGGGAATACGCCATCCCGGTAACCGGGTCCGAATTTCGAAGACGCGTCACGCCTGACGGTCGCGCTAAGCAGGTATTTATCCGCGTAATTATAGTTGATACGGCCGAAGAGTGAAAATAACTTCTGCATATCCAGCCAACCGCCGGTTTTAGGGTCGCGCTGGGCCGCGTTCAGCTGATCAAAGTAAGTGCCGTCGCTCAAACGAAGCAGGTCATTCTTCGTTCCCCAGATCTGTTCATAGTCGATATCCATAAAACTGGTACCGGCTACAGCGCTGATATCATGCTGCCCGAATTTCTTGTTGAATTCGAGCGTGTTATCGTAGACCAATGAATTAAATCGGGCCATATTTTTGTTGAGCGAAGAAGGATCCCAGGGCTGGTTGAATGTCCAGTTCCCTTCTTTGCGCAGATATTTATGCTTATCGGAGCTGGTTTCAAACCCTAGATTAAATCGATACTTCAGACTCTTAAAAAATTCAAGTTCCGTGAAGATATTCCCGCGCAGCCTCAGGTTTTCATTATTGGTGCTGGTCAGCGCTTCCTTGGCAACCGGGTTAGTACCGAAGGTCACATCGCGCGAGCCGTCACCATAACCAAATCCTCCGGGGTTGTTTTCATTATAAACCGGGATGGTGGGTAACATTCGCCATACGTCGACGATCGGATTGGTATCCAGTTCATCTATTTTATAATTGCTGATGATCACGTTCTCCCCGACCCTGAAAACAAACGATTTGCCGAATTTCCGTTCGGCTGAGGTGTTGGAACGGAGCGTGATCCTGTTACTTTTGCTCCCGATCGTTGTTCCTGAGTTATCCTGGTAATTGGCCGAAAGGAAATACCTGCCGGTTTCGTTGCCTCCGGAGAAGGAGACATTATAATCCTGGATCAAGCCGGTTTTGAATGCCACATCCTGCCAGTCGGTATCTGCCTCGGTATGATTTGCAGGCGCAACCCCCTTGTTTGTAAAAGCCATATCGTTCAGGGCGATCCACTGCTCACGGCCGGTCAGGTCGTACCGGGGCAGCCACTGTAACGTGGTCTTGGCCGACAGATCGATCTTCATAGGCCCGGCCTTCCCCTTTTTTGTCGTGATAATGATGACCCCGTTGGCAGCACGTGATCCGTAAATCGCGGCAGCCGAAGCATCTTTCAGGATCTGGATCGATTCAATATCGTTGAAATTAAAATCCCGGTTCGCACCTCCTTCCACGGCAATACCATCGATGACGTAAAGTGGTGTACTGGAACCAAACGACTTCGTTCCCCGGATCTCGATCCATCCTTCAGCTCCCGGTTTTCCTTCTGTCCGGACAAATACGCCGGGCACCGAACCCAGAGCGTCGCCCACTGTTCCTGTCACCACCGCACTTTTCATGATCTCCGGCTTAAATACCGAAACCGCACCCGTCAGGTCAGCCTTACGGACCGTCTGATAACCAATGGCAACAACCTCTTCAATACCGATCGTTTCTTCCTCCAGGGTGACGTTGATCATCCGCTGGCTTCCTACGGGTATTTCCTGTGTTCTCATCCCGACAAATGAAAAGACCAATATTCCGTCGGAGGGGATACCGGTCAACGAATAATTCCCGTTCCCGTCGGTGATCGCTCCGGCACTTGTCCCCTTAAGAACTACCGTTACCCCAGGCAGGGGCTTTCCCTCAGCGTCAGTGACTTTTCCGGTCACATTTTTCTGTTGCTGCGATTGAGCTGCGAACGCACCGGTATCATTGTTTACCAGCACGATCTGGCGGTCGGCGACCCGGTACGTGACCCCGGTCCCTTTGAAAATCTGATCAAGCAGATATTCGACAGACCCGTCCCTGACATCCAGAGTGACTTTCCGGTTGACGTCAATGTCCTCATTCTTGTACAGAAAATAATAATCGCTCTGATCTTCAATGAGTTTCAGCACCTCCCTTACCGAAGTATTCTGAAGGGATACATTCAGCTTTGTTTGCTGAGAATAGACGCTTGCGCTCACATGGACAAGCGAAATGGACAGAATAAACAAGGTTAGCTTCATCATACGCAACCATTTTAATAAGAGGCCATCCCTCTTACTGATAAACCATTTTTTTTTCATACGTTTGTAATTGATAATTTACACTATCCCCATTGCATTGGGGGTTCATAATTTGAAAGGAAAGTGTGACCAGCACTTTCCTTTTTTCATGGTCATTAGTCGTTTCCCACGTCCGGCAAAGCCCGGACAAATTTGGCTTTGCTCCCGCGTAGCCGAAACGCTCAGCTAGTCGGGTACTTTAATAAATACCTGATTTTCCTTTATTTCATAATTTATAGGTGTTGTAAATGATACTAAACGCAGCATTTCCCTTAAACTTTCGGTTTTGATGGTCATCGTATACCGTTCGCCGGTGTTGATCTCCTCGTCGACATGGATCTTCACATCATACCAGCGTTCCATCCTTTTGACCACTTCCGAGAAGGGCGCATTTTCAAATCTCAGCATATTCTCTTTCCATGAAGTATACAGGCTGGTCTCGACCGCCCCCAAAGTAAATTTCCGGGAGTTCAGGTGTAGCACAGCCTGTTCGCCGGGCTTTAACTGAACCTGCTCTCCGGTCAACGTATTACCTGCCCGGATGACTCCTTCCTCCAGTGTCGTATAAAGTTCCTGATCGTCAGGATAAGCGCATACGTTGAACCGCGTTCCCAATACCCGGATATCCATTTGTCCGGCATGCACCGTAAATGGTTTCTCTTCGTCTTTTGCCACATCAAAAAATGCTTCCCCCTCTACAAACACGGTCCTCTGATCTGCGTTGAACACAAGGGGGAACTTCAGACGGGTTCCGGAATTCAGCCACACCCTGGTGCCATCGTACAAGGTTATTTCCGAACGTTCTCCGTACGGAACATGGATCTC
>CAZOYZ010000020.1:0-23787 GCA_964584045.1 uncultured Prolixibacteraceae bacterium
TTTTTATCACCAGCTTTAACATTTACAGTATATATAAAAATGGAAAATAAAAAAATCGCCTTCAGAAATTTACTCATCAAGTTTCATTTTTAGATTACTGAAAAATATCAACACTAACACCGGCTTCCATTTCTTTTACCGTGTAAATGCCAGAATCTTTATCGTTAATAATCAACCGGAAACGGTCGCCTCCGTTAATGTTATGAAAGATTATTACCGGTTTTCGTTTCCATTGAAATGGTGAGTTTATTTTCAGATAGATATTATCCTTATCAGTTTTACACTCTGTTACGTTGGTTCCGTTCACACCAATGCCGTGGCTGGCAGTTACATCAACAACCACATCACGCAAAAAATCCTCTTCCATTTCGATACCCGACATACCGCTGCCCGTTCCCCAGTGAAAGCTGCTGACGCCTCTTATCTTTTCGGGAAACCGGTTATAACTAAACCAGGGTTCGACTGCCGCTATGCGTCCCACATATTTAGGTGTGGAAGGTCTGCTTCCATAGCCGGTATGAGCCACATTTTCATAAGGTGATATCGGAAACTGTGCCCGTAGCGCCGCGACTCCACGTTCGAGGTACTCTATTTTGCCAGTGGCCCGATAATAGTCCATCAGAATATTTCCGATTTGGCTTTGCCTGGCATCCGACCACTCTGCATCCGAGTTTTGGGTAGTAAACCCGCCCAGCAGCGCTGCTTTACTTTCAAATCCTCCAATAAGCGGGTGTGTCCAGCATTGTTGGTAAAGCAGGAGGTAATCCAGTACAGCTTCTCCTGCATCAAGGTATTGTGAGTTCTTTGTAATTTCCCATGCAAGCAGAAATGCCTCAACGGTTTGGCTCAGTGCAAGATTGTTTGCCGGCCACTGGCCGGTTATCTCACAGTATGGAATGGTACGCGGACTACAACTCCAGAACGTCTCGTAATCATACCATTGCCGCGGCGGAATTACAGATTCTTCCAAAAACAAAAGAGCCCGCTCTGCTGCATTAAGATATTGTTGCTGTGTATCTTGTTTATATAACTGAAGTAAAAAGAGCGCAGCAGATCCGGTTTCTGCTTTAACCATTCGCGATAAATCTTCCTTGACATCTCCATATTTATCGAATTGGGTTGGTATTAACCCATCCTGTTTCTGCCGGTCAATAAAAAACTGAGCCAAATCACGGCATCTGGCAAGTATCCCATCACGATGAGGTAATCCGGCCTCATGCCACCGAAGCAACCAATACGCGGTCCAGCTCATGTCATATCCGAGAAATCCCTCGCCTGTACTGCCACCATTTCCATCGCCAGCCCCCCAAACTACACTTTGATCCTCCTTTACCGGTACTGCTATACATTTAAACGCGCCATCGATTCCAGGTGATTTAAGAGCAAGGTTAACTGTTTGGGCAGCCAGTTCCATCAGTTCAGAATTATTGGTTCTTCGTGCATAAAGGGCCATTCCGAACGCAGTACGCATTGAATTGAACCAGGACGACAAGTACACAGAAGGTCCGGGACCCCATCTTAATGTTTTCACCCCTCCGCCAAGCGAACCATCAGTGAGTGGAATATCGAGCCAAAGTTTTGGTGTTTCCTGTTCCCATACCACCGGCCTCCAACTATCCCAAAGGGTCATTTTTTGCTCGTATGTTTCTGTATTTCCTGCTTGTTGGTCTGCTGCATAAACCTGTTCGCTGCGGCCAAACTGATCCCAATGTAATCGAACAATCCGGCGATAGGCTTGCTGTTTTTCGGCTTCACCTGTAAGCAAAAGGAAATATGAGTTCTCCAAATTTGTGTCAGGATTCCAGTTTCCAAATTTATTCTCTGCATATACCGAGTGCGCCACCAGTTTAGTTGGGGCATACCCTACTGAAAGTAATTGCCCTTCGGGTAAATTAAGTGACATAAAATGATTGCATCGTTCCAGATTTTCTTTATTTAAATGGTTTAAATCAGGTACAATTGCAAATGCAGAGCTGTTTGACTGGCACATAACAACCGGGGCTTTGTAATAGGCATCGGGAATAAAACCACCTATCGAAGGGGCATAAGACCAGTCGGAATTTTGGGAAAAACTAAAACGGTCGAAAAAAGAATGAAGATTTTTCGGATTTTCATTTTCCAAACGGGTTGTTACGTACAACAAACCATCATCAGCTACTTTTAACTTACGTAAGATGCGATATCCCCCAATTGATAATTCTTCAGTTATCGATGATTCGTCATCCTGCCACATTTTCACAAAGTTTCCTTCAATTATTTGATTGGAACTGTCCCTCATGCTAACTGCGCCAACAGATTCACCCCTGCTTGCGGCCACTTCAATCCATTTATCTCCCTGTTGAACAAAGTATTTTTCTGTAAGTGATCCGTTTTTAACCTGAATTTCGATTGAAATATTGTCCTTCTCCAATGTAACCAGGTCGGTGATGTTATCATCAGCATGTTTCCCAATAACTTCTGATGAAGTATGAAAATGACGTGTGTTATTTGTAATTTCCGGTTTGGTTGATTTAAAACTTAGCAACGAGACACAACACATAAATATGGCTGCAATCTGATAACTGAACGTTTTTCGGACGATTTTTTTTATTGATTTTTGTAAGCTGTTACAAAAGACAACATATAAAGAATATCTCATTACCATTTCCGATATTGTTTTTGTTGTAGCATATCTATTCTAAGATATGCTACAACATATTAATGTCTAATATCTAACTGTCATATCCGGGATTCTGAGTGACAGCCCCATTTGATAACTGGATTTCCAATATTGGTATTGGAAACAATAAATTATTTGTAGTAATATTAAACTGCTTTCCTTCTTGTTGGAGTAATTGAGCTTTCATTAAGTCTACTATTTCCTGTGCCGATTTTATCCTTTTCAAGTCAGTCCAGCGTTGATGTTCAAAAGCAAATTCTACCCTTCTTTCATGCAGTATTTTTTCAATAAAAGAGCCGGAAGTACTTGCCCCAATATCAACAGAAGAATTTGGCACACTCGGATCAAAACCAAAGCCCCTCCTTCGAACCTGATTGATCAATTCGTAAGATTCGCTACTTTCTCCAATGGATTCAGCTAACATCAATAATACATCGGCATATCTTAACAGGACAAGGTTCACATTGTGCCCCTGAGAGGAAGCATTAAGGTCCAGGAATTTACTGATATATGGCTTTCCATCGGAAACAGCTATCGAAAAGGTTGATGCCGCCCTTAAATCCCCAGCCTCAAATTCATTTATTAATGATTGCGTTGGATAGATAATATGGTTTTGCCCCGCTGCCCCTGCGGGAATCCCCAATCTTTGTGCTTCTGCAATCTGAACAAATGTTGCAGGCAATCCTAATCCCGTGTTATTAGGGGGATTAAAACTAACCTCAAAAATTGATTCGATAGTGTTGTCATTTTTAGCAGCATGAATGTCTTTATAATTCGGCAGCAAAGAATATTTATTTATAACTTGTCGTAACGCAGCTTCTGCAACGCTTTTATTTCCCCGTTGTAATTCAACTTTACCTAAAAGAGTTAAAGCAGCCCATTTTGTTACCCTGCCAATCTCGTTTCCTTTTGAATTGTTATAAGTTTCAGGCAAATTGGGAATAGCTTCATTCAAATCTTTCACGATTTGATCATGCACATCGTTCGCAGGAGAGGTAGGCACTATTACATTGTTAAAATCTACAGAAGGTTCTAATCTTAAAGGGACCGACCCCCATGTAATAACAATCTGAAAATAAGTAAATGCTCTTAGAAATTTAGCTTCTGCTACTACCCGGTTGATAGTGTTGCTGTTACCTGCAACTTCTTTATCGTTGACAATAATGGCATTGGCATGATTTATAATATCATACAGGTTAGACCAGGTTGTAAGTAGCTCCTGATTATTGGTCAGTTCTTTAAATACATCAGATTCAACTCTTTCAGGTTGGTTGCTTTGGTCTAAAGCGGCATTGTCGGAACGGGAATCGTTTATGTAAAACGTTTGGTGCATATCAAATAATGACCGTTGTTTTGCATATACTCCGTTAATGGCAGCAATTAGTTCTTGTTCGGAGCTGTAAAAACTTGCTTTATCTATCCTGTCTTCAGGAGTAATATCCAGAAAACTATCACTACATGAAAAGAGCACCAGAGTTAGCAGTATTGCCAGGAACCCCGGTATTCTGTCTTTCTTAATTGAATATGAAATATATGGTTTCATCATTTGTGTAATTTATATGATTAAAATGTGATGTTTAAACCTAATGTTAATATTCTCGGTAGTGGCTGTGATGGAACAAGATTAAGTCCAATTTCCCTGTCATCATAAACACCTGGTAACCTAGAAGGCCCCGTTGGCCCTGCACTTCGAGTAATAGCATCAGGATTCCCTCCGATGAATTTTGTAAAAGTGAACAGATTTTCAACCGACGTGTAAATTCTTGCACTGTTAATACCATACTTTTTAAGAAGTGAAGGCTTAACATCGTAGGCTAAAGATAAATTTTTAATCCTCAGATAATCTGTTGATTGAATGCCAAGAGAACAAACAGATCCAACACCTCCTGCACTTGTAACGATACCTCCGGCCCTTGGTGTTTTTCCATCTCCCGGATGAGCTTCGTCGATATACCTTCCATCAAAATGGAATTCCTTTGAAATGTTTCTTGTTTCTCTCACCCCATTCCCTTGTTGAATCAGGTTAAAATCCATCATGACCGCTCCGGCCTGTCCCTGCAGCAATGCACTTAAGGTAAAGTTTTTATAGCGGAAGTTTGAGGTGATACCATACGTCCAATCTTGATTCGGAGAACCAAGTGGAACACCATCAGCAGTGACAAAGTTTCCAATTGTACCATCGTTGTTCGCATCTTTAAATATAATATCGCCAGGCGTAACTCCTGATCCATCTCCCTTGCGGGCAATTCCTATCGCCTCAACTCCAAAGATTTGCTTGTATTCCATACCGGGTATGTGTCGCAGAACACCATAAAATTTTTGAATTTGGGTTCCACCACCAACATTGATTACTTCATTGTAATTTCTTGTAACATTTGCTCCGGCGCTCCATGCTATATCTTTCTTGTTAATAATTTTTATTCCCAATGAAGCTTCGACACCGGAGTTTCTCATTTTCCCAATGTTTGTTAAAAAGCCATTGGGGAAGCCGGACGAAAGGACAATCGGTTTATTAAGCAATAAACCGGAAGTCGTATTGTTGTAATAATCGACGGAGACATTAATTGAGCTGTTAAACATGGTCAGGTCAAGTCCTAAGTCGATTTGATCTGAAGTTTCCCATGTGAGGTTGATATTTCCAGGGTCTGAATTTATTACTCCAATGGTTTGATTTGTCCCGAAGGCGTAGTTTACAGATGTTAAACTTGATTTTGCCACGAAGTCCGGGATGCTATTGCTTCCTGTTCTCCCGATACTTGCCCGCAACTTGGCATCATCTAAGAATGAAACATCCTTTAAAAATGATTCTTCAGATATTCTCCATCCAATTGCGGCTGATCCGAAATTTGCAAATCGTTTATTGACACCAAACCTTGAGCTGCCATCCCTTCGTATTGTGGCTGTCAATAGATATTTATCGTTATATGAATAATTTAACCTGCCAATGTATGAAATTAGCGAGGATGCACTTCTTGCACTGCTTGCAGTTAAGGTTCCTGAATTTCCAAAATTCAAAGTTTTTGGGCCGATTATGTCAAAACTACTAACAGAAGCGGATACTCCGTCAATTTTATCGCTTTGAGCTGTATAGCCTGTCAAAATATTGAAGGAATGTTTACCTATAACTTTTTTATAGTCGACAGTTGTTTCGCTCAGCCATCCTATTGACCTGTTTTGGGATATTTGCAGGGAAATGAGGTCATTTCTGGACCTGTTTATACCTGTTGGGCGCTGATATGTTTCATATTTGTCAAAAGCAATTGATGTGGCTATACTGGTTTTAAAAGTCAACCCGTCAAATAGTTCGATAGAAACATGTCCATCTGTTAACATTCTGAATCTCTGCTTGGTTTCGTTGTATGCTTCAGCAGCTTCGAGTGGATTGGTCAGATTGGCTACCCCAATTGCGTATGATCCGTCTGGATTTCTTACAGGAGTTATCGGAGACATAAAAGCAGCAAGCACATGTGGATAATATGGAGTCCGGTCCCATTCCCTGCCTCTATACTCCTCTGTCGAATAGTTAGGGGCCATATTCAACCCGATAGTAATCTTTTCCGTGGGCCTGTATTCCAACTTGATCCTCGAACTATATTTATTATAGCCTTCTCCTATCGTTACTCCTCCCTGATCAATATAGTTCCCGGACATTAGGTATGATACCTTTTCATTTCCTCCGGATACAGAAATTGAATAATTTTGAAAGGCTGCAACCTTATAAATCAAATCCTGCCAATCGGTATCGGTTACGCCATCCCAGTTTGCTATTTCTGCAGGTAGTGTAGCTCCTCTGTTCGCATAGCTCTCTGTCATATATTGCACATATTCTTCCGCATTTAATACTTCCATGCGAAAACTTTCTGGAACATATGACAACCCAGACGAGATATTTACATTGACCAATGCTTTCCCTAGTTTAGGTTTTTTTGTAGTAATAATAATTACTCCATTAGCTCCTCTGGACCCATAAATTGCAGTTGAAGATGCATCTTTCAAAATATCGATGGATTCAATATCTGCGGGGTTAATTGAGGCAGCATTTCTCTGATCTGTGGGAATTCCGTCTATTACCCATAAAGGTTCATATCCCGTAGTCAATGATCCTACGCCCCGGATGCTTATAGCACTTAGTTCGCCCGGTGCTGCATTACGTTGAGAGATATTTATGCCTGGAGCCAAGCCTTGGAGTCCTTGTTGAATTGAACTAATTGCCCTGGATTCTAAGGTCTCTTCTGATATTGAAGAAATGGAGCCAGTGACATCTTTTCTCTTCTGTGTTCCATAACCTACAGCAACTACTTCTTCTATCCCAACAGTTTCTTCTGCCATTACAATATTAATAGAAGTTTTGCCCAATACAGGTATCTCCTGGGTTTTCATCCCCACAAAAGAGAAAACCAAAATACCATTTGACGGCACATTCGATATGGAGTAACTCCCCTCAGCGTCAGAGATTGTTCCCTTGGTCGTCCCCTTAATTGCGATAGTTACGCCTGGAAGCGGTTGTCCGGAGGAGTCGGTTACCCGACCGGAGACTTTGAGGGATTGCTGGTGGGACACCTGAGTCGTAGCCCCGTCAAGGTTTGACAGGATGATTTGCCGGTCTATCACCTTATACTGAATGTCCGTTCCTTTTAACAACTCGCTCAAAACAACGGAAATAGGTTGGTTTGTCACCGCGATATTTACCTTTTGGTCAACGTCAATATAATCCCGGTTGTAAAAGAAGAAAAACTCCGATTCATCTTCAATCGTTTTTAAAACTTCTTCTAACCGCTGATTATTCAGGTTCAGCGATAATTTTGTTTGCTGAGAGTAAGATTCGACTGCCAGAATCTGCATCAGGCTGAAGAAAAAGCAGCATACAGTTAAACGTACCATCCTAAAAATTTTTTTAAGGGCTAAACCATCTCCTAAAGAGAAATTGACCCGAGCCCTTGGTTCTCGATTTTTTTCCATAAATTTACATTTGTTAGAGTGATTAAATTTGTACTTCGCTCTGCAATTCATGCAGGAAAGTGTTTCAGCCGCTTTCCTGCTTTGCATTTTTTATCTAAGTTTCATTGTTATACGTCGTTTCTTTAAAACCCCATTGGAATCAACCCCATTTCTTTCTATACGGTAAACAACAGGTGTGGTCATGGCAATAAAGCGTAATACCTCTTCAAGCGGTTCTTCATTAAAGGTTCCCTTGAACCGTAAGCTTTTCAGTGTTTCATCCAGTATCACGATCTCCACATTATACCATCGTTCAAGTTTTTTAGCAGCCTGCGCCATCGATTCGTTGTTAATCACCAGATAACCATCTGTCCATGCCGTATAAAGGCCGGCATCGACCTTTGTCACATGATAGGATTTTGATCCGTGGTTGTATGTCAGTTTTTCACCATGCTTCAGGGTTTGGGAGAATCGGCCGGTCTTACCTTTTACTTCAATTTGTCCTTTCTTTAATACTACCTCGGAAACGGCTTCATTGGAATATGCCGATACATTAAATTGAGTTCCGAGAACTTTGATATCCATATCGGGAACGCTCACCGTGAAGCCGGATTGCTTCTGATGGCTGACCTTAAAAAATGCTTCACCCGTAAGTTCAACTTTTCGATGCGTACCGAAAACAGGCGGATATTTCAACTTTGCACCGCTGTTCAACCATCCGGATGTACTGTCGGGAAGCAGGAATTCGATCCGGCTCCCTTTCGGAGCGCTGAGTTCAACCCAGGGCTGATTGGGAGCAGATACGGGTTTAGAAAGAAAATAAAACAAAACGGAAACGACCATGACCGGAATCAAAATGGCTGCAACCTGCCGGTACCAGTACCACCAATTTTTCTTCTTTTCGTTCATCTTTTCTTCGAGCAAAATGCGGTACTGAATTTTTTCGAATATCGAGCGAAGGGAGGCTGAATCTGCCGTTTCAGCATCAGCTAATTCTTTCCACTGATCAAACAGTTGGTTTTCAGTTTCTTTATCTTCCCTGACATGGATAAACCAATGTTTCACCTTTAAATAATCGTTATACGAGTATTTTCCTTTTGAAAAGTCAAGAAGGGTTTTATGATCGATTTTATTTTCCATATGCCGTAATCATTTAGTTTCAATCTCAGTCTTTGTTTCTTTTGCGGCAAATCTCCGGTGAAGCTGGCTTTGATTCGTCTCAATCGAAACGCCTATTAGAAAAATGACACGCCTGTTATATCACGGACCAGGTAAAATCCCTGGTGAAAAATTAAACTTTTTTTTGATTTTTCTTAAATATTTTGCAAGTATCTCTGTTTGAATTGTTTGTAATTCAAGAAAAGAAAGTAGCGATACGTAAAAACAAAGCCCTGTGTCCCCTTGTCTCAATCGAAAAAAAAATGACTATCCGACGAAAAGATGAAAAAAGACCAGCCCCTGAATCTGAAGCTTTTCAAACTCACCTTTCAAAAATTTCATGGCTTCAGAAACATGAAATTCGACGGTTTTAACGGTGATCTGCAACTCTTCAGAGATTTCTTTCATCGACTTTTCTTCGATCTTCTTTTTAATGAAAACCGCTCTGCGTTTTTCAGGCATTTGTTTGATCAATTCATCCAGTTTATCAAGCAAAACCTGATAATCGGAACGGTTGTCAAATTCCTGCTTCAGATCAGAAAAATCAATTAAAATATCGTGTTTAAGTTCATTTAATCTTGACAACTTATTAAAGTGCAGACGGATAGCGTTAATTGCTATTGTGAACAGGTAAGACTGAAATGAGGTATCTGTTTTTAGTGATTCCCTGTTACTCCATACTTTTGAAAAAACTTCCTGTACAATGTCTTCGGCAGCATCTTTCGATTTCAGGTAACTCCATGAAAACCGGTACAGTTGCTTACTGTACCGTTCAAATACTTTCTCAAAAGCAGCGTGATCGCCTTTTTTTAATTCTTTCAATATTTTGGATTCAATGGCTGTCATTCTACTTGCCTGAAGAAATTTATTTTGCAGGTTCGCCACAAAGTTAAAATATTCGTCTTTTAGTTTCAGAGCTAGTCAATCTCATTTTTAGGTGTCTTTTGCGTTTTCTTTTGAAAACCATTAAAGAGAACCACGAGATCACTTTTGCCGAAACATATACACCGCGATGTCGCCCGGATCCAGTTCCAGGGAAGGTTCATAAGCGCTGGCCGGAACCATGGTGCCGTCTTTCAGTACCCGTTTCAGGCTTTCATCGCCGTAAATCGTGTACTTCATGGGATGAAGATGATCTTTATTGACGATCACAAAAATGGAATTTGCACCTTTTTCAAGAACCGAAACAAGCGCGTCTGCGCCCTGCGTATCAAAAACTTTGATGGGTTCGGGCAGGCCGGTCAGGCGGACGGTACCTTTGGGAATGGCTCCAAGTCCCGTGTGCCGGACGCTGATGACCTTTGCACCCAAAAATACGTCCGAAAGGTTCTGAATTTCCCCGCTCATCTGCTTCACCCTGTCGTAAACGACACTTCGCTTACCCGTTGCACTAATGGGTGCACCACGTTGGTCTTCCTGCGAAGGAGCATTCGTTGAAGTCGCCGACCAGTACGTAAAATACTGGATTCCCTGCGCACCGTAAGCCAGATTGCAGAATGCCTGGAGACGCATGGCTGCTATCGTTTGAGGAGTGACGTGATCGTTGTCGTAGTTGGTCGCCAGCACGAATGCCCAAAACGGCTTTCCCGCTTCGCACGATTTCCTGGAAATCAGTTCCAGGTTTTCGAACCAGCTCGCACTCAGCTTGTCTTTAAAGACCGGGTAATAATCAAATGAAATGAATTGCACCGGAATCTGTCTGATATATTCCTGCACATATTCGTCATAGCTTTCTGTTCCCAGTTGTTTCGCGCTGGCAAAATTCGGAAAAAGGTTCACGTAGCAGAAGTGCCCGCTGTCGACCGACTGAATTCTTTTTGCCCAGGCCGAAAGCTCAGGAAAGAGCGCTATTCCGGGTTCATCTCTCAGATGATAACCTGCAAGGGCCGGATGGTTTTTCAACTGTTTCACCGTCGTTTCAGGTTCATCCTTTAACTCAGGGCACGATACCAGCAGCTTGACTCCCGCCTGTTCCGCCGCATCCAATGCCCGTTTTACCTCATCCAAATTCGGAAGGAAGCTAAGCGAGCAGGTAATGCCCGCAGCCTGCATTTCCCGGTAACGTTCAACCGACGTTTCTGACGCCGGGATGCTGTACCAGGCCAGTATGGGGATCTCCCCTTCACCCGGTACTGTGATCTGAACCTCACGGATCTGAGCGTTATTTTCCGCCTCACTCTGAGTGATTGTTTTGCCAGACAAGAAGCCAAAAAGAAATAGAATCAGAAGGATGTACTTTGTCATCATGGTTTTTTTAAATGCTTGTTTTCATCACCTGTTTTTAACAATCTTTGCCGGTTTTCTCCTGCAGTGCCGTATTCTGATGCTCGTATCTTATTTGATATCAAATGTTTTTCTCATCTTTCACGATGATTTCATCGATACACACGTTTGATTTCCGCCCGGCAGTGGTGTGAGGTTTTGGCACCACAATGGTTCCCCTGACTTTCAGTTTCACATAGCGAAAGTCGCCCGTCTGACTGACGTCAAACGTAAAGGGATATAACCCGCTTCTGAAAACCTGACTGTGGTCCAGGGTTATCGTTCCCACAGAACGAAAACCGGCATCTTCACTTTTTGAGACGAGGCATTCCACGGACAGCGGATGTAAAATCCGCCGCCATTGGTCAGGAATACAGAGGGTGGTCATTTCCACGGCAGAAGCACTGACACACTGCTCCATATCCAACTGAAGTTCGACGTCTGTTCCTTCCCAGCCCAGCCATCGGAATGCCCATAAATCCATATCGTCTCCGTGGACACCGTCGGTAAGCAGGGTCAGATCCCCTTTGCTGAGCATCTCTAACGGGGCTGGAATCGCTTTCACCTTTTTGCGAAATGCGCGATTACCGGTTACCCGGACATTGGAAACGTATTTTGTCTGTTCGCAGTAATGTTCCGTGTTCAGTCCAAGCTCATTGAGCCGCTCCACATTTTCTTTTTTGTACGTGGTGCAGAAAGCATCCAGCGTACTGTCCATGCGGGCGTTTCTGACAGTGCCGGCAGGATCATACCAGCCTCGTGGTCCGAACATGTTCATTTTCGCTATTTCCAGTACCGCAAAATCGATCTGCGAGCGGACCAGTTGGACGTGGCGCGAAAGCGTCGGGTCGTTTTTCACAGCTTCCTTTGCCTTGTCCAGGTACGCGTAATACTCCCGGATATTCTTTTCGGAAAGGTACGAGTCCTGATGCCAAAAGGGAGGATCATAGATCCCTAACTGATCACCCGATTTGATCAGCTCGCTTTGCAACTGGTCAATATACTTCCTGATCCAGACGGCCGCATCACCATAATAAGCTGCCAGAAATTCATCCATGGCAGCAGAAACGTCGATCTCCGGGTTCCACAGTAAACGGGAAGTCAGGTAAAGCTTCAGCTCGGCAAATGCGTCCCCGGTGCGGATATCAGTCTGCTGGAAGTGATCCGCTACGTTATTTTTGACAAACAATTGAATATTCGACTGTAGTACATGTAAATTGGGATAGGGGGCCGGATAATAATTGAAATTGCAGCAATAATCCCACACGCATATCCGGTTGCTGATTTTACCCCAGTCCACCAGATCTTTCCTGAATTTACGCGACTCCGCACAGGTATCGGCAGCAATCGGTTTACTGCGGTTTACCGTAAAAGAACAAAGCGTGATCTGCACGTTTTCTTCAGGCTTCACCATCGCGGGAGCAGGCTGGCTGTACTGATAGGCAAAGGTGGGGATAATTTTATCCGGAAATTGTCTGGCCACCTCATTGACAAAACGAATGACCGGACCCGACGGACTTTTTTCTTCATCGATCGTCTTTTTACAGTCGTCACATTCGCAGTACACCTGACTGTCATTTTGTGCAACCGGCCAATAGACGGTCTGGGGATTTGCTTCCATGCGTTCCTTCAGCGTGCTGATTACCAACTCTAAAACCTTCGTATTTGACAGACAGAGTTGCTCGGGGGTGCGTTTCCCGTTGATCAGGGCGTAATACTCCGGATGCTGGTTGAAATAATCCTTCCAGGGAACAAAGGAATTAAAGGAGTGGTGCGCAAAGTTATATTCCATGGATATCCTGTGCCAGTCCAACAAATCCTGATCGTGTGAAAATGCTTTATCCGGTATGTTGATCATCCGGTTTTCATTCACCGACGAATCCGCCAAATCGATGTAAGGCAGTCGGATATCCTTATTTTGGGGGATGATTTTGTAGTCAGGCGTGTATAAATGACAACCTGCATACTTTTCCAAAATGGTAATCACACCATAGATACAACCTTTGCTTTTACTGCCGTCAATATAGATCGATTTGTTTTTATCAGTCTTAATCCTGTAACCATCATAAGAAATATTGCCTTTTTCTCTGATGAAAATCCCTTTGGAACCCTCGTTAAGATGATGGACCACAGCCAGGCTGCAGCCGGATACCTGTTGGATATAGGCCTGAAACAGGTCAGCGGCCCGCTGTTCCTGCTTATTCGGGTCCGACGGAATAACAATGGCATAATTACTCTTCCCGTTGCTGACTAATTCAATCGGTGGTGAAACATGGCATGCGCTGAGCAGAAAAGAAAAAATGGCGAGATACTTATTGTACTTCTTCATAGGTAAATAATTTTTAATTGCCGCACGGAACTCACGGATAAACATCATCTTGGGCGTAAACTGTAGTGTGCATGTTCGCATTACAGGTCAATTTTCAGCAAATATAATTAATAAAATAAACTTATACCGGTCCATTGTGCCGGCATAAGCCAGCGATTCCAAAAGAAAAATTACCCTCTATCATGATCATGCATATCTCCGGGCTGTAAGAATGGGAAAACAGTTAAATGTGGAGGATAAAAATTTCCTGATTCCAGGTTTACAGGAGTTTCGCCGGTCCATCCTTTTTCCCCCTTAAGCTTTGGAATATTTTCCGAAGGATAATTACCAATGGAAGAACGCTGATGTGAGTTCATTACCTCGGAGTCAATCCGGTAATCTTCAGGAAGAGCGTATTGTTTCACTGTTTTTAATTCAGGAAAGGACTGAAATCCGTATTTGCTGATGAAAATGTAAAAATCAATACGGGTTTAGCTATTCTCCAAACCTCTCAACCGCTTCTTCAAGGATAGCTTCCGTCGCCGTCGCCCCGCAGCGGGTGCATCCCGCCTGCCGGACGGCGAGCAATCCGTCGAGTGTCCTGATGCCCCCGGCTGCCTTAACTTTTACATTTGGCCCGACACTTTTTTTCATTAATTCGAGATTTGGAATAGTTGCCCCGGTGTAGTTGTACCCGCCATTGGGCTGTTTTACAAAGCCAAAGCCGGTTGACGTTTTTACATAGTCGGCACCCACTCTTGTGCTTATTTCACATAACCTGACAATATCAGTTTCTTTCGTTACGTAATCCGTTTCAAAAATCACTTTAACGATGGCTCCGTTTTGATGACAAACATCTGTAACTGCTTGAATTTCTTTTTCAATATAATCCCAGTCTCCTTGCAGGGCCTTTCCGATATTGATGACCATATCAATTTCAACTGCGCCGTCTTTGCATGCTTTTTCCGTTTCAAAAGTTTTTACTGCGACTGCTGAATTTCCGGCAGGGAATCCAATTACACAACCGACCAGGACATCGGATCCTTTCAATAATTCAACAGCCTGGCTCACGGCATATGGTTTTACACAAACCGAAGCAACATCATATTTTCGGGCTATTTCACACTCCCTTTTTAAATCTTCATCGGTTAGGGTGGGATGGAGGATGGAGTGGTCGATCATCTTTGCCAGTTCTTTTACTTTTTCGTTCATTATTCAGTTCAAATTATGAAATTATTAATGCTCCTGTTTACTATTGATGAAAAGCCTGTGAAACAAAACCCAGCACTTCGGGTAGCGCCGAACGCCAATAGGTCCAGTTATGCCCTCCATCCCGGATACGGAATTCATGGGGAATCTCGTTTTTGCGCATGGCAATGTGGACTAATGAGTTCCCTTCAAAGAGAAAATCATCGTCGCCACAGTCGATATACCAGCGTACCGCTTTTCTCTGTTCCTCAGGCATATTTTTCACTAAATACAAAACACTATACTTTTTGAAATATTCTTCTTTCTCTTGTTCTGACAATTCTTTTCTTTCCCCATCATTTCCCGGTTCCTTGGGCCAACTATACCTTCCTTTATCTTCTAAACTAAGGGGGCCGCAATTAGCACTCAGTGGACACGCTGATGAAAACAGTTCGGGATGATGAAGTGCATACATAAAAGTACCGCCGCCGCCCATCGAAAGTCCGGCAATTGCCCTGTAGCGTCGTTCAGCCCTAATGCGATAAGTTTTTTCCACATAAGGCATCAGTTCTTCAAAAAAGAAATCCTCGTAGCGCCAGTCCCCTTTTACTGAATTAAAATACCCCCGTCTCCCGGTATTGGCATCGGGCATCACAATAATCATCGGGGTACACTTTCCTTCCTTTATTGTCTGGTCTGTGATGTGCAGCACTTCGCCAAACTGTACCCATCCAGTTTGATCGTCGCCACCACCATGGAGGAGATAGAGTACCGGGTAGCTTCGCTGGGATGTTTCGTAATCAGGGGGCAGGTAAACAGCATATTTTCGTTGGCTGTTTAAAATCGCGCTTTCCATTGAAAGGTTGTCGTACACTTTACCGGACTGTGCCAGTAAGGTAACTGGAATTAACAGGTTAAATAAAATTGGTAATACTGTTTTCATACCTAATTTGTTTTGGATTTTAAAATAATTCAGATGTATTGTCAGCATTCTTATTCGTCTTGCCGTAGTTTCTTCAGAAATCCTGCTCCGTCAGCATATCGTCCAATTTCCATCCCGGTAGCCGGGCTGCATCCAGGGCAGGTTTTCGTGGTTATAGAACGGTGTAAGCTGCATCGCCATTTCTTTCATCTTTGCTTCGTCCATGGGTTTGAAATTGCGCAATATTTCAAGGTTTGAATCCACTACTTCCATGCTGTCCAGCCCTAAAACAATCACATCAGGGCCTTTGAGCGAAAGAGCATATTTAATCAGGTCGGTAGGATTCAGATTAGCAATGGTCTCGCGCGGACGAACCACTTTCATCAGGATTACCCCCATCCCTTTTTCTTTGGCCGCCGGGATTGCCATTTCCTCCCGTTTCTGAGGGTTGTTGGCTTCATTCCAGTGGTTCATGGCGATGAGCATGGTATTGAAATCGCCGCGCCTTACCATCTCTTTCATCGCAACAGCATCGGTGTGCCCTGAAAACCCGATGAACCGGGTAAGCCCCTGTTCCTTTAAACGATGTAAAATATCAATAAGGTTCCCTTTTTCGCTGAGCTTATTCACATCTTCAAGTGTCTGTACATCGTGGATCATAAGCTGGTCCAGATGATCGGTCTGCAGCCGTTTTAAGCTGGTTTCAATCTGGTGCATGGCCTCATCCGGGTCGCGGCTGGTCACTTTGGTTGACAGGAAAATTTCCTTTCGGCGCTCTTTTACTACCGGTCCCATGCGTTCTTCACTGGAGATGTACCGGGGGCTTTTCTTTTTCCCGGGAGGCAGGCCAAGGGTATTGTCGTATGCCCATGCCGTATCAAAATAGTAAAGGCCATTGTCTAAGGCATAGTGTAACATTTTGTGGGCCTCTTCATCGCTGTCGATATGGCAAAACCGTGAGCCTAAACCACTAAGGATGCGGGGGACAGACACCCCGGTTGAACCAAACAGGACCGTAGGCAACCCTTTGGCATCATAAGGCGATTCGGATTTAAAGATTGGCCGGAGAACAGAACAGGAAGGCAAAAGCCCTGTTCCTGAAACGAGCAGGCTGGCGCCAATAGTCCCCTTTATAAATTTCCGCCGGCTTAATTCGTCCTTTTTCATAATTTGTCTGTTTATAATTATCGTACCATATGGGCTTCGGTAAATTCTATTTTGGTACCATCGGCGTTTTGCAGGTTCAACAGCCAGCGTTTCCCTTTGGCAACTATCGGCTTGGCAAGCTGGTTATTTCCCTGCCGTTCTTTCAGGGTATAAATAGTTTCCTGCATGTCTTCAATCAGAAAACAGGGATGACTGAAATTAATATCATCTGATGGATAGTGTTCTATATTTTCGACACAATCGGGAAAATGCAGGTAATTCATCTGGATCTTCTGCTGATGGTCTTCCGGGTAACGCCATAACTCTTTACACCCCATTATCCCCACCCAAAACGGATCGTTATCAACAACTTCCTTGCAATACAGACCTACATGGTGGATGCGTTTGGAAATCCTCCTTTCTGAAAGGAATTTTCCTTTCGATAATTTATGTAACGAATGTTCCCCGAATTTGATAAACTCCACAGGAATGCCGGATGGGTCATGTCCGAGGATGACCTTGTTGCCTGCCCCGTCCTCTATGACTTTTGCAGGTACTTTTATCCCTTTTCCCTGAAAGTATTTACGCATCTCTTCGACATTTTCAGTTTCGAACGAAACCGAAACCAAACGCGGTTTTTCCCTGGCATCTTTGTCTTCTACAAACTCAAGAAACTGGCGGTCATTCACTTTAAAAGAAATGACTTCGCCTAAACCGGAGGGGTATGAAAAAGCCTCTTCAAAACCTAAAAACTCCCCGTAATAATCCCTGGCGACCTGGAAATCACTCACTAAAAAAGTCATTTTGGTAATGCCCCAGACGGGTGGTCTTACTGCTTCCTGTCCTAAAGCCAACGATAAAAAAGTTGCATAAAATAAAATCAGGTATACTATTTTCTTTATCATATTAACTATCGATTTCATAGATTTCCCGAAACAAATATATAGTAGGTCTGGCGATATTCTTTCAATCGTTTTATTTTATTCAGATTATTTGATAAACTCAAGCCATTGTTTAGCAATTACTTTGTTTGGGAACCATGAAGTAATTTCAGAATTTATCTTCTCCGAGTCCGGCAAAATCTGCTTTGTTGAAGCTACACCTATGTAGCCTTCTGAATCCAGTTTTTTAAGTTTATAGAATGAATCTGGTTTGCTTTTCATTATTCTCAATGGGATAATTTCATCAAAATAAGACAGAGTAAATCTTTCAGAATCTTCACATTCATGCGCTACGCCTGCTTCCTCAATAAATATCCATTTTGCATCAAACCTGCGGTTGATCGAGAAAATTCCTTTTACGATATTGTTCCTGTAGGGCGAATCATCTGCCCCGGCAAAAAATAAGGCAGGGACATCCCATGTTGCTTCCGGCGCAAGCGACGAATAATATATGCCACCTTTATTTACAATAAATGCAATAGTCCTTTCAGGTTTCCAACATGCAAACTCGTAATTGAATTCTCCCCCAGCTGAAACTCCCCATAAAGCTAATGGAGCAAATTCCAGTTCCGGGTGATTAGAAGTTATTGCAAAATTTTCAAGTACATCAATCAATGCCTGTCCACTCCCGTTTTTTGCATCGGCATATTCTTCAATTGCCATAATACGGTGGTGTTTATCTTCAAAGCAGCATCCGAGCAAAGCAAAATTATGATGCAAAGCAAGGTTTTGCCAGACAGTGTCATTGACCATATATCTGCCATCTCCGTTGGACCCCGGCACTAACGCAATTATCCCCTGAATTGTTTTAGCATCATTCTCAACCCATAAACGAAAAGCTGCCTTTTCAAAATTATGACCGTTCATTATGCTGTCGTTATAAATACTCTGGCTAAAGGAAACCGAAGAAATCAGAATTCCTATAAGAATCAATAGATTTGAATTTTGCAGATTATTTTTGACCCTGTCCATAGATGATTTATTGTTGAGCAAGCGTTTATTTCTATTTTATCTGAATGCATTTCTATAAAAACTACTAATGTATGTTATTTTCAGAATTCTCTCTAAAACAATGAAAGACAGGAGGGAAATCATATCAATAATAATTTCATTTCCCTCCTGTCCTAAATAATTCTTCAATCAAAAATTAATACCCTGGATTTTGTGGTAACAAATTGGGGTTGCGATCCAGCTCGTCCTGTGGAAGGGCAAGCAGATAATGCTTACTGGCATCGAAATTTGCGTGTGGTTCCAAAGAATTTGCCCCTTTAAAAACTTCGTCTCCCAGTTTCCTGCGGCTAATATCCCACCAGCGTTTAAATTCAAAACAGAGTTCAATCCTTCTTTCTTCAAGAACCGTATTACGGAAATCATCTTTCGACATTCCGGTGCTTACATTTTCCGGATAATCGTTCATAGTACCGGCAGCGTTGCGCGCCCTTGCCCGAACCTGATTTACATATCCTTCAAGTTCAGAGTTAGGTCCTGTAACTTCATTTCCTGCTTCGGCTGCCATTAGCAAAACATCGGCATAGCGGTAAATGGCATAGTTGCAATCCGACCAACGGGCATCATTATTTGCTTTTCCGGGATATCTGGTGTACTTTGCAATATATGGCCTGGGATATTGCCATTGCGTATAGGGTTTTAACACGCCACCGAATGTAGTCTCAGTAACAAATGCAACCTGTTTTCTGTAGTCACGGTCGTCAAAACTATTGTAAACTGCCAAAGAAGGAACGGCTACGTCCCATCCGGCCATATCCGAACCACCGCCAACTCCTGTTAACGGGCCTGCAAAGTCATCGCCTGTCCAATAACTTCCTGTTTGTAAGCCCAAAAAGTCAATAACAAAAAGGTGTTCTTTTTGCCCGTCATGTTTTGAAGCATCAAAAAGTACCTGATAATCGGATTCTAAGGCCACATCCAAACTAGAAGCGTTGTCAATTACCCATTTAGCATTGCTATAGGCTTCGCTCCAGTCCCCGAGTGTTAAATGCACATCAGCCAGCATAGCGGCTGCTGAACTACGCGATGCCCTTGCCCGTGAATTTTGTGTATATGGCAAATGTTCAACTCCGAATTCCAGATCAGCAATAATATTGGTATAAACCTCCTCTTTTGAGGTTTTTGATATGCTTGTCAACGACTCAGGGTCAGTAACAGCTTCTCCGACATAAGGAATATCGCCAAATAATCTTACCAGGGTAAAATATATAAATGCACGTGCAAATTTAGCCTCGGCTATTAAGGCATTCCTTTCTTCATCCGAAATATCCACAAGGCTTTCAGCTCCTGAAATTGCCGTATTGGCCGCGCTTATTATCATGTATGAGCGTGGCCAGAAGTCGCTAATCATGCCGTTAAAAGCATCACTTGTAAAGTCATTCATCTGGACGCGCCTTGAAGGGGTTCCGAGATTACCGATATCAACCATATCGCCAAGCAACATAATTGGCAACGACAGTTTTCTTCCCCAGTACTGTTCACTGGCCATGAGCCCATACGCGCCAAAAATGGCAGCTTCAACATCGGCAGCCGATTTAAAGAAGCTCTCAGGGGCATACACACCAACGGGATCTTCCTCAAGAGAAGTGCAGGAAAATAATCCCATCAGGCATATTAAAATAATCGATATATTCTTTTTCATTGCTTTCTTTTTAATGGTTATTAAAATGTTAGTTTTAATCCCATGGTGTATGATTTGGCATTCGGATAACTTGCAAAATCATATCCCAGGTTTCGGTTACTGTTTGTTGTTTCTTCAGAATTGTAATTAACTTCAGGGTCATACCCCCTGAATTTGCTTAATGTCAGGATATTTTGCCCGCTAATATAAATTCGTGCATTCTCTAACCCAATAGAATGAATGATTGATTTAGGCAGGTTATACCCCAGAGAAATATTTTTTAACCGTACAAAACTCCCATCAAATATCCATCTTGATGACGAACGCAGGCTTCTTGTCGTCGATGCCTTTGGAACATCCGTATCTGTATTTGCAGGGCTCCATCGTTTTAAAGCCTCGGTGGTTGCATTGCTATTGCCCTTTAACTGGTCCAATTCCGCAAGTGTCATACTGAATAAGTCATTCCCCTGCGAACCTTGTATGAAAAAATTCAGGTCAAACCCTTTGTATTCCAAAGTATTGTTTATTCCATAAATGAAATCAGGATTTGGGTCTCCGATAATGACCCTGTCGTTTCCATCAATTTTTTGGTTTCCATCCATATCTTTGAATTTCTCGCCACCTGCGTATTGTTCGAAATTTCCGGGCAAAATATCTTCTCCCTCCTGAATTACTCCATCATAAACATGACCATAAAATACCCCAACAGGTTCTCCCTCACGTAATATATTTGTATATTCTAATTCGATAAAAGTGCCTATTCCATAAAAAATATCGTTACCATCAGGCAGTTCCAATACTTTATTCCTGTTTAATGAAAAGTTTAAATCTGTACTCCATTTCAATTTCCTGTTTATGTTTTGCGTTGAAAGAGTGATTTCAATTCCCTGGTTTTGCAAACTGCCAATATTTTTTAACATTGATCCGTAACCTGAATATTCGGGTAAAGGCATACTAAACAAAAGGTCGGTCGTTTTCTTGTAATAATAATCCATAACCAACAGGATTTTTTGGTCAAACAGCCCTAAATCCAATCCAACATCTGTTTGTGCCGTACTTTCCCAGGTCAGGTTGTCGTTAGCAACCGAAGCCGGTACAACAGCGTTAACAACCGAAGAATTTTGCACAGAATGAGTACTTGAAAGTTTCGCCAATGACTGATAAGCCCCAATAGCCTGGTTCCCTGTTACACCATAACTGCCACGCAGCTTTAACTGGCTAACCTGTGGCAGATTGTCCATGAAACTTTCTTCTGCAACATTCCATGCGATTGCACCGGAAGGGAAAAAGGCCCACTTATTATTTTTGGCAAACCTTGACGAACCGTCATAACGGGCATTCAATGTAATTAAGTATTTATCCAAAAGTTTATAATTGATCCGTCCGTAAAACGAGCTCAATTCGGTTTTTGTAAGGTATGATGAGGGTACACTGAAATCTGATCCTCCATCCAAGTCCCACCAAAGGAAGGCATCGGTTAAAAAATTTCGGTTTAATGCACTTATTCCTTCATATTCAGACGACTGATATGAATATCCACCCATTAGACCTAGATCGTGAACACCAAATTTTTTAGTATAGGTAAGGTAATTCTCATTTATTAGATGTGTATTTTTATTTGTACTCATAGTGGCTTTTCCACTGTCATTTCCAACGAGTTTACTTGATGAGTATGATCCATTTCTGTTATTTATGATATTTGCCCCCAATGTCACTCTTAAAGCAAGTCCCGGAAGTAATTTGTATTCACCGAAAAAATTAGCCTGTAAAATATCATTTAGATTTTCTTCCCTGTATTCATTCATAATGGCAACAGGATTATCACTTGGGTCGCTTAATGTTGAGATAGCATAGTTCCCGTCTTCATCGTATACAGGTAAAGTAGGTGCAGCCTGATATGCAGCCTCAATTACACCGGATGATTGCCTTATTTGTTGAGTAGGAATTCCCTTACTTGTAGTCCTGCCGGCATAAAGGTTCAGCCCAACATCAATTTTTTCAGTTGCTTTAATATTCAGGTTACTGGTAAGTGAATAACGTTTATATCCGGAATTCTTAAGGATACCATCCTGATCGTATAATATCCCTGAAATATAATATTTTAAATTACTATTGCCTCCGCTAATTAAAAGCTGATGGTTCTGGATGTTTCCTGTTTGGAGTACTTCGTTTTGCCAATCTGTTCCCGAACCAACCAGTGCGTTTTGGAAATAACCAGGATTTACTTCGTTTATATAGTCTGTAAATTCATCCTTATCCAATAAATCCAACCTTCGAATTTCTTTTTGTAAAGAATAAGAAGTATTCAACTCAATCTTTGTATTACCTTCTTTGCCTTTTTTTGTAGTAATGAGAATAACCCCGTTTGCACCTCGTGACCCATAAATAGCAGTTGCTGAAGCGTCTTTTAATACTTCTACAGATTCGATATCTTCAGAAGGCGGCATTGTTGCACCCGGGAATCCATCAACTACATACAAGGGGTCAGAAGACGAATTAATAGAGGTAGCCCCGCGGATACGAACTTTAATTGACGCGCCTGGTTCCCCTCCATTGTTCGATTGGATTTGAACGCCGGCAGCACGTCCTTGTAATGATTGAAGCAGACCAACTGATGGATAAGCTACAATATCTTCTGACTTCACCTGTGATACAGAACCAGTCAAATCGCTTTTTTTCATGGTACCATACCCAATGGCCACCACTTCGTCTATGCCAATTGTTTCCTCAACCATCGTTACATTAATCTGGTTCTTCCCGGCAATAGAAATTTCCTGCCCTTTCATCCCTACAAACGACAATACCAGCACCGCATCGCCAGGGATATTGACCAGTGTGTACCTCCCCTCGAAGTCTGTAGTAGTTCCTTGTGTTGTCCCTTTAATTACGACAGAAACCCCGGGAAGCGGTTGTCCGGAGGAGTCGGTTACCCGACCGGAGACGTTGAGGGATTGCTGCTGAGAGACGGCTACTGCTGCCATACCGGTCTTTGCATTCTTTATTACTATAATATTGTTGTTAACCATCTCGTAGGTTAAGTCCGACCCTAGTATCTGATCTAATACTTCTTTCAGATTGGAGTCCCGAAAATTTGCGCTGACCGTCCTTGACAGGTCAACCGCCCGGCTGTCGTAGAAAAACCGGTAATCACTGGACTTTTCAATATTATCCAATAACTCGGAAAGCTTCACATTCCGGTAATTCAGGTTCAATTTTGCTGTCTGCGAATAAGTTGCCGCAGAAAGCTGAACAAGCGCGATCAGAAGAAGAAAAGTTGTAATCTTCATAACTCTAATCATTTTTTCCACAAGGAGAAGTTTAAACTTCCCGTGGTACACATTAGTTTTTTTCATAAATTTACTGTGTTAAAAATTGATAAATAAAGCTTGACGGCTCTTATTGATTTTTAATCCGGGAACAGTTGTTTCCCAAATAAACGGGGGTGCTGGCAGGCATACCCCGTTTAGATTTTTCAAAGGTTTCTTTTTACATACGTCTTATTTTATGAGTCAGGTTTAATTAGTTTTTCTTTTTAATGTGAATATGATTTCCTTCGTGCGTATATGTAAAAGGTTCTTTCGCAGCGCGCCCAAATACCTCCATCAGCGTATACACGTTGTCGTTAATGCTCAGGCT
>CAZOYZ010000021.1:0-3601 GCA_964584045.1 uncultured Prolixibacteraceae bacterium
GAAATCATTCAAACCCAGGGAGGCCTCACTGAAGAACAGGCAAGAGAATATTTCAGAAAATTAAAAAAGGAAAAGCGATTCCAGGCCGATGTTTATTAACAGGGATCTCCTCCGACGCCACGACCTTCCCTGCGAAGGCAGAAATCTTTGCCCAAAGGTCAAAATCATAGATAAAGGTTCTTTTTTCTTAATAGAATGTTAAGTTTTGGTAAAGCTGAAACAAAATTGAGTTTTAATAGGTATAAAAGCGTATATTGGTAGTAAAAATACTTATACCTGCTTTTGTGCATAATGAGTGAAGAAATGAGTGACAAGATTGATTGGAGTGTTCTGTCAGCACTTGAGAAGTTAAAGTATGAGAGTAATTACCTGCGGGGAACACTGGTTGAGAGTCTGGAGGATCCTGTGACGGGTGCAATCGCCGAAAGTGACACCCAGTTGTCGAAGTTTCACGGGATCTATCAGCAGCACGACCGGGATGTGGAAAAAGAGCGCAAAAGCCAGAAGCTGGAACCTGCATTTTCTTTTCTGATCAGGGTACGCTTGCCCGGAGGAATAGCTTCACGGGAACAATGGCTGCAGTTGGATCGTTTGTCGGAGGAGTATGCCAACGGAACGATGAAGCTTACCACCCGTCAGACTTTTCAACTGCACGGTGTCATCAAAAAGAAATTGAAAACGACGATTCAGGGGATTAACAACGTGCTGCTAACGACCATTGCAGCATGCGGTGATGTGAACAGGAATGTCATGTCGCATGCCAACCCGTCCGAGTCGCATGTTCACGCCCGGGCCTATCAGATGGCAAAAGAAATTTCCGATCATTTAATACCGGCGACCACAGCATATCACGAAATCTGGCTGGACCAAAAATTGCTGGTTGACGGGAAGAAAGACGTTGAACCGATCTATGGCGACCGGTATTTGCCGAGAAAATTCAAAATCGGGGTGGCGGTGCCGCCGTCGAACGATATTGATGTTTTTTCGCAGGATCTGGGATTCATTGCCATTCAGGAAAATGGGTTGCTCACCGGTTACAATGTCACGGCAGGCGGGGGACTGGGTTCTACTTTTGGTATACCGGAGACCTATCCGCGCCTGGGAGATGTGATTGGATTCTGCACGCCGGAGCAGGCTGTGGACGTAGCAGAAAAGGTGGTGTTGTTGCAAAGGGACTACGGCAATCGCCAGGACAGGAAGAGGGCCCGTCTGAAATATACGATCGACGACCACGGTTTGGATTGGTTTAAATCCGAATTGAACAAATACCTGGGATATGAGCTTCAGAACCCCCGGTCTTTTCATTTTACCCGTAATGGTGACCGTTACGGATGGGTAAAGGGAACCGACGGGAAGTGGAGCCTGAACCTGTTTATCGAAGGAGGCCGGGTGAAGGATACCGGCGAATTAAAATTGAAAACAGCTCTCCGTCAGGTGGCTCAGCAGGTGGAAGCGAAATTTATCCTGACAGGGAATCAGAACCTGATCATTGCCGACACGATTGAAAAAGACAAAGTCAATGCGATTCTCGGGCGCTACGGAGTGTGGCCGGTCCAACTTTCAGGGATGCGCCGGAATTCGATGGCCTGTGTAGCCTTGAACACCTGCGGGCTCGCATTCGCGGAAGCGGAACGTTATTTGCCCTCGCTGATTTCAAAAGTGGAGGATATTCTGCATGAATATGATCTGCTAAAGGAGGAGATCGTGATCCGGATGACAGGATGTCCCAACGGATGCGGAAGGCCTTCCCTGGCAGAAATCGGGCTCATCGGAAAATCATTGGGACATTATAATCTTTATTTGGGAGGGAATTTTAACGGTACCCGTTTAAATGCGCTTTACAGGGAAACACTGACAGAGGATGAGATACTGGCAGAACTTCGTCCCGTTATTGCCGATTTTGCGCAAAACAGAAAGGAAGGAGAACATTTTGGTGATTTTGTCATCCGTAAAAAATATGTGAACGAGATTACAGCAGGAAAACAATTTAAACATTAAGTGTATGAAACTACCGTCAATATTCATAGGAGGAAGTTTGTCGGCGGCGACCCGCCGCTGGCTCAGGAAGCAGCCGATCCGTTTTATTGAGCATCCTTTTATCCGTATCCAGTTCAGAAAGCCGGATATCCGGTTTCTGGATACGATCCGCAATGAACGGGTAAGTCTGGTCGTGACCAGTACGTACGCTGCACATTGGCTGGTGCGCTTCAGAAAGTATTTCGGTACGTCATCCAGACATGATTTGTTTTGCCTTTCATCAAAACAACGTGAGATTCTGAAAAGGACGAGAATGAACCTGAGGCAGGCGCCGGAGCCCAATACGCTTTCGTTGGCTGCATTGGTAGCTGGGAACAACGAGGGGCAGAAAGTGATCTATATAAGGGGTGACAAATCCTTAAACGACTTGTACGAACGACTGTTTGGGTTTGGGGTACAGGCATACGAGATGGAGGTCTATAAAAATACACCGATTGAAAAATGGATCAATGAAGCGTTTGATGCCTATCTCTTTTTTAGTCCGGCAGCTATTGAGAATTACAAGGCTTCGGGCAATTTTCCTTCGCCGAATGGCCGGATCATGACTGCTGGTGAGAATACGGCATGGGCTGCCTGGAAGATGTTCCCCAATGAGGTGAATGTTTCTCCGGAACAGGAAGAGCTGTCGTTTGTGAAGTATTCGGTCGACCGGATCATGAAAAAACAGAAAGAGCCGGTAATGAAGAATGAAATTCTTTGCTAAAAAGAACTTAAAACGCAGGGTGCAGAAAAACAGGAGGATCTACCTTATTTTTTTCATACTTATGACTCGCAGCTCAATCAGGACGATATCTGTCTTAGGGTGCGGATGGCTCGGACTTCCGCTGGCCGAAGCATTGCGGGCAAAAGGCTTTGAAGTGAAAGGTTCCGTGACCACTCCGGCGAAGCATATCCTGTTGCGCGAAAGGGGCATTCGGCCCTATAAACTGGTGGCGGAGGCAGATCATCTGGAGATCGATGATCCCGGCTTTTTTGAGACCGATCTGATCATTCTGTCAATACCTCCGCGCCGGACCGGTGATGTCGAACTTCGTTTCCCTGCACAGATCAGCCGGGTGATCAGTTTTCTGGAAAAATATCATGTTCCCAGGGTGTTATTTATTTCTTCCACTTCGGTTTATCCTGAAATGCCCGGATTTGTCAGGGAAGATGATGCTCTCACGCCTGACAAGATGTCGGGGCGGGCTCTGATCGAAGCCGAAAAACTCCTGACAGGGAATCAGGCTTTTACGACCACTGTGATCAGGTTCGGAGGATTGATTGGCGCCGATCGCGATCCGGCCCGCTTCCTTACCCGGCAGAAAGAACTGGCAGACGGTTCGAAGCCGGTGAACCTCATACACCGTGACGATTGCATTCAGATTATTCGGGCGGTGATCGGGAAGGGGATCTGGGGAGAGACGTTCAACGCATGCTGTCCGGTTCATCCGACCCGGAGGGAATTCTATGAAAAAGCCTCCGAAATTTCCGGGATACCGGCGCCGGTTTTTAAAGAAGGTCATCCTTCTTTCGGGAAGATCGTCGACAGCAGCAAGCTGACCGAACGGCTGAATTACTCCTTTAT
>CAZOYZ010000021.1:3701-8668 GCA_964584045.1 uncultured Prolixibacteraceae bacterium
CAGGCAGATGTTATTCTTTACGACGCTTTATTCGGCGAGGAAATCCTGAAACTGGCCCCGGCAGGTTCTTTGAAGGTTTACGCCGGAAAACACTATCAGGATGGTCAATATCAGGCGGAACGGCAGACCAACATCAATAAACAGTTGAAACAGTATGCCCTGGAAGGGAAACGGGTTGTCCGGCTTAAAGCCGGCGATCCTTTTATTTTTGGCCGGGGAGCGGAGGAGCTGGAATTTTGTCTTTCCGAAAACCTTAACGTGGAGGTTGTTCCGGGTATTACCGCCGGTCTGGCTGCCACTACCGGCTTTCACATTCCGCTCACCCTGAGGGGGGTGAACAGTATGGTTCTTTTTTACACGGCACATACACGAAGCGGTGGCTTTGACGAGATTCAGACCGTGGTCTCCGTCCTGAAAACAAGTGCTCCTGTCATCGTCTACATGGGCTTAAAAAACCTGTCTGACTTGTCCGCAGAGCTGCTTCGGAACAACGTCCCGGGAGAAACTCCCGTGCAGATTGTCAGCCGTACAGGACATCCGGATCAGCAGATTTATTCAACCCACCTGTCAGACGTTGGTTTTTTTTTACAGCGTCATGATCCGCCCATGCCCGCGGTGATCATCATCGGAACATTTGCAAAACAAATAGCCGGTACCAGCATGCCGTGAAGGATATCTTATCTCCATTTTTCAACCCTGCGGATGATGTCCGGCTGGATAGCCGGGTCAGCGGCAATACACAGAAAGATCCCTTCGGGTCTTATTTCTTTCATAAACGGATCCAGTTCCGAAATACTGAGGTCGACAACCACGGATTTTCCGGCCGCCTGGATTTTTTTGATAAGCTTAACCCACTGCATGACAGGCAGGTCGTCTCCAACTCCCTGTACCCATTGAAGGGCATTGATCTCGGGTATTGCCAGCAGATAGTCAATATGCCTGGCTACACCTTTCCCGTCTACATGAAAAACGTTGTGGGTCATTCCCTTCACTTCCTTTTGAATGATCGGCAACACAAATTCTTCGAACTGCTCCGGTGCGATCATGGTCGAGAAATCACAGCTCGGAATATGCATTTTCCCAAAAGAAGGAATTCCCATCCAGGTCACAGATGGCTGTCCATGTGTTTTTAGAATGGCGTCGAAGTGGTCGAAGATCATTTGAAAATCCCTCGAGGAAAGATCAATCAGTTTTTTGACCTCATCAGGTTCCAGCAACAGATCCATGCACAGTTGTTCCGGACCGCGAAATGCAGCAGCGCAGTCCATCCCCGGATGGAGGTCGGTATAGCCTACTAAGTACTTTCCCTTACATCTTTCCAGTGCCGCAAAGGTCATTTCTTCGATCTTTCTGAAATAGGGGTTGTCCCGGTTAAAGGAGACGGATCCCATCTGAGACCAGTCTTCAATGATGGGTCCAGCGTAGGAGGTCACTTCCTTGTATTCCAGTTCAGCGCCGTAAAAAGCGGTATAGACCTCCGGGCCCAGGTTTGGCCAGAAAACAGGGAATGTTTCGGCATGATAAACGGAATTTTTCAGATGGTGTTCAAACAGTTCAATCTGATAATCCGTATCCCACCAACGAGCTTTCAGGGAGGGCCAGTTTCTTCCCTTTATGATCTGCGCTTCGCTGTATTCCGCGTTGTGCGCTGCAAAACGGATTGGAGCCCTGTCGATCACTTCCTGTTCATACCAGGCATGGATCCGTTCCATACACTGGTTAAAGTCGGGTTTTTGCTCCAGTTCAATATTCCACCACGTATTTTTCATCATTTATACCGGATAAGGATTGTTATTTTACGGACTCCCGGACAACGAGCTGACAATCGAAGGTTTGTTGTACCGGAGCGGGATGCTCTTCTTTCATTAACGTAATGAGCGTCTTGATCGTGCTTTCTGCCATTTCCCGGATGGGCAGGGCAATTGTGCTTAAGGGCGGATCGGAATCCTGAGAAATATGCAGGTTGTCAAATCCAAAGACAGCAACCTGTTGCGGGACTTTATATCCGTTTGTTTTCAGAAAATGCAGCGCCCCCAATGCCATGTGATCCGTCGCAGCCATGATCGCATCAGGAGGGCAGGGGAGGTTCATCAGGCAACGGGCGCCCTGAAAGCCGCACTCCCTTTTAAAATTCCCTTCATAAACAAGATCTTCGTCAAATGGTATTCCATGCTCATTTAAAGCTTTGATATAGCCTTCAAAACGATCGGCTGTAACTTCATACTTTTTTTGACCTCTGATATAACCAATTCGTTTCCTTCCGGTCTCCAAAAGATAATTTGTTGCCTGGTAAGTTCCTTTTGCTCCATCTGCAATGACATACGACAAATGCTCGTTCCTGGCGACGGAATCACAACAAACAACTGGTGTGTGAACGGAGATTTTCCTGAGTTTATTCCAGACTTTTTGATGCTTGTGATAGGAAAAGAAGATAATCCCGTCGATGCTGCGGGCAAGCAGGTCGTCGATTCGCTGTTCTTCCGAATATCCCTGCGGATCAGTGATACAGATATAGTTGAGGTAACCGCCTTCATGTGATATGTGGTCAACGATCCGGTACCATTCCGGAAAGAACGGGTTAGACAGATCAGGAAAAATAATGCCGATCGAAAAGGAACGCTTTGTCCGCATGCCTTTTGCGAACATATTGGGACGAAAGTTCAACTCTTCCATCACCTGTAAGATTTTTGCCCGGGTTTCAGGTTTGACATAACCGGTATTGCTGATCACCCTTGAGACCGTCGATTTTGAGATGTTCGCAAGTTTTGCGATATCAATGATGCTGGGCATGGAATCAGTTTTGTTGTGAGATTTCGAAGAGAGCGGAATCAACGGTCTTATCCAGGATGATCCTGAATCCTTTGTCCCGCAAGTCTTTTCCGCTCATTTTGGCCACCGGTTTATTGGAGACAGCTTCTTTTACCTGATATATTTTATCAGGATCCAACATGCTGATCGTGACCGTCCTTTCTGTTTCCTTTGCATTTTGTCTGAAGACGCCTGCGATACCTCCTGTTTTTGTTTCGGTGTTGATCCGTTGAAACCCGTCCCATCGCCCGTCACCGGGTTCACCAAAACCCTGTAAATCCTGACGGTATAACATGATCTGATATTCCTCTTCCATCACTGCCAGCCAATTGGCCAGGACGCGTAGTTCGTCTTGTTTTTGGCGGCTCAGTTTTCTGGGATCACCTAACATGATTGGCAGGGATCCGCTTAACGATTTAAAAGACAGCATAGCCTGGGGATCATCAAGAGACTGGTTGCCAATGACCAGGGCGGTTGCGGGTATCACGGGGGAGCGCCACCATGACATTTGCCTTACCCGCAGACTTCCCGCAGGCGCCGGTTCTTCAAAATTCGACAGCCAGTTACCTTCCGCATGTTTGCACATGTCATAATCAATCATCTGTAAGGCTCCCATCGTTTCATAGGTACAGTCGATAAAAAGATTGGGGGCTTCGGCATGGAGTTCGTCAAATAATTTCCATGCGGCACGGTAGATTTGAAGAAAAGATTCTTCCCGGTCTTTGTGCGGATGATCTTTGGCATAACATCCTGAAACCGTCCGGTCGAACATGTAGGCACTCGTCGCAATGGCAAAATCGAGCTTGACATACTCCAGCCCGTGTTCCTTGACCAGTCCAAGTATCTTTTCTTTTATATAGTCTTTCCAGTCAGTTGTAAAACAAGCGGTCACCTGGTCTTTGGACCGGGAATGAAGATCGATCGTTTTACCGTCTTTATATTTGACGAACCATTCAGGATGTTCCCGGTAAACTTTACTGTTGGTGGAAGCGGCCCCCATGCTGAGCCAAAGGCCCGGCTTCATGCCTTTTGACTTGATATAATCGAATACCGGCTTTAATCCGTCAGGAAATTTCTCATAGTCGATTTCCCAATCGCCGAATCCGACCTGCCAGCCGTCATCAATCACAAATTCCTGAACCCCGCAGGCTGAGGCGGCATCGGCTAACTCCCTGATCAATTTATCATTGATATTCCTCCGGAATGGCTGCCAGGTGTTGTAGACAAAAGTGGGGCGCTCATCGATCTGAGCCAAACGGATACCCAGGTGTTTACGGACAAAGTCACTCACTACATGGTCAAAAACTCTCCTTGGATCGTCGTCTTTGTAAAGTGCGACAAATGTCCGGGGACTTTCCCATTTTTCTCCGGGAGATAACCATACCCTTACGGGGTAGTCCTGATCAAGATGGGTAAGGCCGATGGTCAAACTTCGGCCATCAAGGCAGGATGAAGTACGTTTGGTAACGCCGGGAGCTTCGTTCCCCAGTACAAATCCGCGATTCATTGACTGATCGTGTAAGATCACAGCCGGATCATCCCAGTCACCGGTGTAGGGGCCAAGATGTTTATAACGTCCGTAGTTTTGCCAGACCACATTATGGGTGTTTCCCCAGGCCACAGAGAGGCATTCCGTATCAATATTCTCCAGTCTGATTTCGGATTTGCCCTGGTTCATAAAAACTATATTTTTCCGGATGACGGGCAGGTGAGGGTAGGTGAGGTACGTGACCTGTAATTGAATATCCCGGTTTACCTCCCCGGAACCTGTCAGAAGGATACGATATCCATTTCCTTCCCCTTCGGTTACGGGTTCAATATGTGCTACATTCCAGCCGGTTTTCCCGTTGACCTTTTCTCCGTTGAGCAAAAAGGAAAATTCTTCAGGATTGGGACCTTTCCAGATCCTGAACTCACCATTCCCTCCAATATTCATTTGTTTATAACCTTCGGGCGCTTCTTTTTCAATCGAAACAAAATTCAACGGATAATTCTTTAATTGAAGAATGAGGGTCGTTATGCGACCCTCATCAAAGGAGATGAGCCGTTCTACTTTTTCATTACCGATTTTCAGGAATTTGGGGTTCTTTGGCATGTTTTGGGCAGTAAGCGTGGCAGACATAAAAAGAAATAAAAATAAAACGGCAAACATCTTCATC
>CAZOYZ010000021.1:8768-23713 GCA_964584045.1 uncultured Prolixibacteraceae bacterium
CGGTTTCCGCTCGCCCTATTCCCTGATCCATTCCGTCTTTTCAGAAACGGCAATACGTTTCCTTTCGGGCCGGATCACAGATTCATCAGGTACTCCTAAAATAAAGAAACCGACAGGCTCGTCGTCAGGATTTAAGCCCAGGTACTCTCTCATCGGTTGTGAATAACAGACATCTCCGGTACTCAGATACCCGGCGATACCAAACTCCTGCAGGCTCAGATAAATATTTTCGGTGGCACAGGCAGTTGAAACGAGATCTTCCTGTTTGGGGAAAAGCTTTTTAGGATCCCGCTTTGCTACAATGGCAATGATATGTGATACCCGTTTCCACTTGTTATCGTAGTCGTGATACTTGAAGTCAAAAAATTTGTCAGGAGGGGTAATTTGTTTATAAATTTTTTGCTGGACTTTAAAAAAGGTTTTTACACCTTCACCTGCAAAAACTTTAAAATGCCAGGCTTGTACCAGCCCATGGGAAGGCGCCCAATTTGCATTTTCCAGCAGCTTTTTGATGATCTCATCATCAATTTTTCCACCTTCTTTCAGTCCGTTCATAAAAGTGGATTTCCTGTTTTTGATCCACTGTGAAATAGTAAAAGCGGTATCTTCCATATTCCTTTTTTATGCTGTTTTTTTTTGATCACATCTGAGAGGCTTATCCTCAATGGGGACAAAAGACTTCAGTAACCAATAAAAGTAATAAAAAATCCCAATTTTTGGGGATTTTGTGCATCAGACAGAGCACATACTTTTGCCTGTACAAAAACTCAATTTAAAATCGTATGAGAAGAGCCTTCATTTTAGCAGGATTGGTGTTGACGTCAGTTTTTTTAAAGGCTCAGACATCAGCACCGGACGGATCAGGTTATCAGAACCTTGCCGACAAACTACTTTCGTCGGACAGCAAACTCACCATTGGCGGTTACGGAGAGGTACATTACCATCAGCCGTTCAGTTCAGATACCCGCATGAACGGTGAACTGGATGTACACCGGATGGTGATGCTTTTCGGGTATCAGTTTAGCGACCGTACGCAGTTTGTTACCGAACTTGAATTTGAGCATGTTTCGGAAGTATATGTGGAACAGGCATTTATTCAGCATCGTCTTAACAGGGTGTTCAATTTACGGGCAGGTCTGCTGTTGATTCCCATGGGAATCGTGAATGAGTACCATGAACCGACTACGTTTAACGGGGTTGAACGTCCCCTGATCGATGGTAAAATTGCTCCTTCGACTTGGCGTGAAGTCGGAGCCGGTTTTACCGGAAGCATTCAGCCCGCAGCGCTGAAATATCAGGCATATGTGGTAAATGGATTTAACGGGTATGACGGAACTGCGAAGCTGAACGGGAAGAACGGCTTGCGCGGGGGACGTCAGAAAGGAGCTTCGTCATACATCAGCTCTCCGAATTTCACGGGTAAAGTCGAGTACTACGGGATCAGGGGGCTGAATGTCGGACTGTCGGGTTATTTCGGCAATACGCAAAGCAAGCTGTACGACGGAATTGACAAGGATGATCAGGCAGCTCTCGCGAAGGCTGACTCGTCGGTGGTCGGAATTTCGATGATCGGGTTAGACGCCCGCTACCGGATGCAGGGTCTGCAACTACGCGGGCAGTTCTACCGGGCAAGCTTGTCCAATGCAGATGAGTATAACCGGTTTACTGCAACACCCGGTAAGCTGAACGATTTGGGAAGTGTGATGACCGGTTACTATCTTGAGGCGGGGTACAATGTTTTCCGTCATATCGACCAAACAAATACCGAACTGATCCCTTTTATAAGGCTGGAGGGATATGATACGCATGCGGAGGTGCCCGCGAATATTACCAGAAATGACTCCTACCAGGTTTTTGCGATTACAACCGGATTAACTTTAAAACTGGCGCAGGGCGCTGTTCTGAAAACAGACCTTCAATTGGTGAAACCGGAAGGGGCTGACAGTTATTCGAAGGTATTCAGTGCCGGCTTCGGCGTGATGTTTTAGTTGAATCATGTTCCGGCTTATTATATGGATACTGAGTCTTTTGATAGTGCCAAACCTGACGCCGTCAAAAGGAGTTGACTTTGAAGATAAGTTGCTCCGGAGAGAACTTTCGAAACTTGGAGAGTTCGACCTGTCCGAATGGAAGGAAATGGCCATACCAGAGTCCCTTTCTGTTCAGGGAAAATTCTTTTTCATACCTGGCGGTACGGATCATCCGGAACGATATGTTTATATTGGAAGAGTAAATACCTGCCGCCAGGGAGGATGTTCTGCTCCTGTCGGTCCAATTAATTTTGAAGCCTCCGAGTATTTTGATTACTTCATTGTTTTTGATTCAGTTCTTTCTGTTCAAAAGGTGAAGATTTACGATTACCAGGCCACTCACGGGCACGAAGTCACGAACAAAGGCTGGTTGAAGCAATTTCAGGGATATGATGGCCGACAGTCGCTGACTGTCGGAAAATCGATCGATGCCATTTCGGGAGCGACCATCTCCGTATATGGGATCACTGCTGATATCCACGAAAAAACACAACTTTTAAAGAAAATTGTCCCCGGGAAAAACTAAGAAGATAAGAAGCAATACCAAAGATACCCGTTCGATTTACAGGCAAGGCTGAAGTCACAAAAGTAATTATTCCTGCCTGAGTTGGCAAAATTTGTTACAGATGATGATACCTTCCTTCCCTTTTTCATGAAAACACCGGATCATGAATAGTTTATTTGCCTACTTTTACCGGTAGGTTGAACATGGGTAAATTTCGAAATGGACAAGAAAATTCTTCAGGGAATGAAGTCGGGCGATGAGCAGGCTTTCGAATTACTGTTTCGGAGATACTATGTGCGTTTATGCAGTTTTGCCGACAGATTTATATGTAATACCGCGGAAGCGGAAGAGATTGTCCAGGATGTTTTTTTGAATTTATGGGGGAAAAGAGGCCAACTGGATCTGGATGGCGAGATCAGCTCCTATTTGTTCAGGTCTGTACGGAACGCATGCTTTAACCTGATTGAGCACAGGAAAGTGGCAGACAGTTATTATGCAGTCATCGCACAGGCTTATCGTCATTCTTCTGAAGTTGTTGACAGCAGTGATCCCCTTCAGTACGCCGAATTGAATCAGAAGATTGAAGAAGCCATTGGTTCTTTACCTGCCGAATGCCGGAGGATTTTCCGGATGAGCCGGATGGAAGGGCTAAAATACGTGGAAATTGCTGAAAAACTTAACATTTCGGTAAAAACAGTCGAGACTCAAATAAGCCGGGCTCTTGCCAAATTAAAAACGGAGCTAACGGATTTCCTCACAATAGCGATCATTTCCGTCTTGTTAAACAGCTGAAATGCTGCATTTTCTCCCCTGTGATCATGAATTTCTTGCCTTTTTATCTGACACTGCTTCTTTACACTTTAAAATTTTTTTGTAGTTTGTCAGGGTGACCCGGGAGTTGCCTGTATTTAATAATGAATGAGGATGAATATGGAACAGTCAATCGATGATAGCTTATTGCTCCGGTTCCTGAAAAAAGAAACATCGGAACAGGAAAATGCAGAAATCCTGAAATGGGTTTCAGCCTCGGACGAAAATCGTGAAGAATTCCGGAGAGTTCACCGGCTTTTTTATCTTACGATGAGCGGATATTACGAATCGGAAATTAATATCGATCAGGCATGGGAAAAGCTGGCGAGCCAGATACCGAAAAAGAAAGCGACGGTGAGATCTTTCGGAACGGCTGTCTTCTGGAAAGTGGCCGCGTCTGTGGCAATTGTCCTTGCAATAGGTTTTGGCAGTTTATGGACGGCAGAACGCTTTTACCGGGATCAAACGGCGAACATCCGGATCGAATCGCCTGCCGGTGAAAAGTCGAAAGTCATTCTGGCTGACGGGACCCATGTGTGGCTTAATTCAAATACAACCCTGGACTATCATGTTTCCGATCCGAGAAAAGTAACCCTTCAGGGAGAAGCCTACTTTGATGTGGCTAAAGACCGGAGACATCCGTTTGAAGTGACAACAGATCCGGGATTGAAAGTAACCGTTCTCGGTACAAAGTTCAACCTGCGGAGTTTTGCAGACGAAGGCCGGATTGAAACGACCCTGGAAGAGGGTGAAGTGATTATTACGGGGATCAACGCCGGCGATCCGGTTCGCCTGGAGCCCGGGCAGCAAGCCAATTTTGATATTGGTAACAACGACTTGCAAATAAAGAATGTGCCTGCGGGGATCTGCTCGTTGTGGAGAAACAATGAGTTGCGTTTTACGGATATTTCGTTCAGGGAACTGGTCCCCCGTATTGAGAGGTGGTATGGAATAAAGATTGATCTGTACCCGTTAATCAGTGAGAAAGATCGTTTTACCCTGACGATCAAAACGGAGAGTCTGCGCGAACTGCTCAGTATGATGCAATTAACTTCAAAATTCAGCTATGAAATAAACGGTGAAAAAGTAACGATCCGTCCATAAAAGAAGGAAAGTGTGGCAACACTTTCCTTCCGGACATTACGTCATAACTTAACGTAAGTTTTTAACATTAACGTAACAAAAGTATGAAAAAAAAACGATTTAATTTTCATAACAGGCGGGTTATGTCCTGTTTGAAGCAAATTGACAGAGTGATGAAGCTAACGACCTTTTTTTTGTTTGTGTTCTTATTCCAGGTTTCTGCGGGGGTCTTCTCCCAAAACAACGGGCGGTTCAGCTTAAAAGTGGAGAATGAATCGATCAACAACATCCTGAAACTGATCGAAGATGAGACTGATTATACCTTCATGTATAACCGGAGTAATATCGATGTGGAACGGAAAGCCGATATCGATATGGAAGTAAAAAATATCGAAGAGGTGCTGGATGTGTTGTTCAAAGGCACCAATGTCAGGTACCGTTCCTTCAATCGCAATTACGTGCTGTATACCGAAGGAGAAGGATCGCCTGTACTGTCACAACAGCCCAGATCCATATCCGGTAAGGTTACTGATTACTCCGGCGCTCTGCTTCCCGGAGTTACGGTGGTGATAAAGAGCACCACGCAGGGGACTGTAACTGATGCTAACGGTGAGTACTCTCTTTCCGGTGTTCCGGGAGATGCTACATTGGTTTTTTCGTTTGTGGGGATGAGAAGCCAGGAAATTTTAGTAGGTAATCAGTCAGTGATTGATATTAGAATGGCCGAAGAAACCATCGGGATAGACGAAGTTGTGGCGATTGGGTACGGTTCGATGAAAAAAAGCGATCTGACCGGATCTGTATCGAAAGCTGATATAGACTTATTTAAAGACCAGCCAAACATATCAATAGTACAATCCCTTCACGGATCGGTGGCTGGGCTGAATGTAGGCCAGACAACATCTGCCGGGGCAGAGCCGAGTATCACAATAAGAGGAAGAACTTCTATTTCCGGTGAACAAAATCCATTAATGGTGTTGGATGGAGTAATATTCCGCGGAAACCTGATAGATATCAATCCTCAAGATATCGGGTCTGTTGACGTTCTTAAAGACAACAGTGCAGCAGCAGTGTATGGTTCTCAGGCGGCCAACGGAGTTATACTTATCACCTCAAAAACAGGAAAAGGGAGAAATAATAAACCTTTGATTAATTACACTGCAAGTGTTTCCCTTCAGACGCCTGGCCGTGAATTCGTTCCCGGTAATGGGGAGGATTTTATTAACAAGAACATAGAAATTGACTGGCTCGAAAGCCGGACGCCCGAATCCGGGTACCTTGAGGCGAAGGAAGGATATTCTGTAACAGGTACCTTTAAAACGAATGATGAAATTGAGAATTACAATGCCGGAAGGGAAACAAACTGGTATGATCTCCTGACTAATGATATCATTTGGGTTCAGGATCATAATCTTAGTCTGACCAACAAGACTGATTACCTGAATTATTTCATCTCGTTTGGATATACCGACCAGCAGGGATATATGATTAACGACGGTTATAAAAGATATAATGCCCGAATAAATGTCGACAATTATGTGACAGATTGGTTAACCGTTGGTGTGCAGTCATTTTTCTCATTGAGCGATTATTCGGGGCTTAGCCCGTCAGCTTCACAAAGGTATTTAATGCCTTATGAAGCAGCCTATAATGAAGACGGCGAGGTAAATCCATATGTTGAAGGAGGAAGTACATCCCCGCTTGTTACTATAACAGCAGATAATCTGGATATGAGGAATAATTATTTCGGGAATATATATGCAAATATTGATATTCCTTTTATAAAGGGGCTCTCTTATAAAATTAATTTTTCGAACAATTACAGGACAAACAGGGACTACTATTTCAAAAAATATGCGAATAATTATCAGGGAGAAGGTGGAAAATCGTACGATAACGAACATGATATGTCGTCCGACAACATTATTTCGTATAAACGCCGGTTTAACGAAAAACACAATTTGGATGTGACGCTCCTTTATGGTTTCGAAAAGCGAAAGTATGATGTAACCGATGCAACGTCACAGATGTTTATTACAGATGTTTTAGGTTACAACAGTCTTGAATCGGGAAGTTCAGAACTTCAGTCCACATCTTCGGGAGCATGGGAGGAAAAGAGCCTGTATAGCATGGCCCGGCTTTTTTACAGTTACCGGAATCGTTATATGATAACAGGTACGATAAGAAGAGATGGCTTTTCAGGATTCAGCGAGAACAATAAATTTGGTATTTTCCCATCTTTGGCAGCAGCGTGGGTTATCTCTGATGAACCTTTCTTTAAAGACATATCCAACGCAGTAAATTATCTTAAATTCAAACTTAGCTATGGCTCAATAGGGAACCGTACTGTTGGCAGGTACCAAACCTTAGCTAAGGTATCGGGAGGTTATGGCTATGTTGATGCATCCGGCGCTTCCGTTTATGCAAAATCAATCAGTAGCCTTGCCAGTACTGATCTGAAATGGGAAACCACGACCGGGATTAACCTGGGAATTGATTTTGGATTGATAAAATCGAGGGTCTCGGGATCAATTGACTATTATAACAATAATACGAAAGACCTGCTTTACAATGTGGATATTCCAAGTATTGGCAGATTTACTACTTTCCCTGATAACCTTGGTAAAATTCATAATCACGGACTTGAAATCACACTTCATTCGGTTAATATTCAAAATAAATATTTTCGGTGGAACACCAGTTTCGCTTTTTCCCGGGACAGGGATGAGTTAAAAGAATTACTTGGATTTGACAATGACGGTGATGGGAAAGAGGATGATCTTATTTCAGAAGGTCTTTTCATTGGACAACCCTTAAACGTTGCATATCACTATGAAGTTACAGGAGAATTATACCAATTAGGCGACGATATTCCTTCTACTGCCGACATAGGATCTCAGGTAATAGTCGATCAAAACGATGACGAATTAATTGATTCGGAACATGATAAGGTTATTTTAGGGTGTAAAGATCCTTCATACCGTTTTAGTATAACTAATCAGTTTTCGTATAAAAATTGGGCGCTATCGGTATTTATTAACTCTGTACAAGGTGGAAAAGATCATTATTACGCAATGGATAATATTCATTACCAAACTCTTGGTTCTGGTTTTTCAAATAGTGAGGGTGCAGAACAACATTATCAATTAAACTTCCCCAGAGGACTTGATTATTGGCTTCCTGAGAATCCCAATGCCCGTTATCCCCGGGTCGGAACAGCGATCGCTTCGAATTTGCTTGCTACAGCCTGGACACAAAGAAGTTTTGTCAGGTTACAGGATGTTTCATTGAGTTATAATCTTAAGTCTCCTTTTATTAAAAGATTGAATATAAACATGCTGAGGCTTTTTGTGAGCGGGCAGAATCTTTATACATGGACAAAATGGCCAGGATGGGATCCGGAAACAGGCAAGGCGATCAACAGGGATGGTCTGCCCGTTTTGAAAAGTTATACATTTGGATTAAACGTTGAATTCTAAAGATTTAAGAAATGAAAAAAATATATAATTCAAATATTTGGGCGGGATGCAGGATGACGATCTGTTTTTTACTGATCTCTCTAATTTTTTCCTGCAATGAAAAGGAGTTCTTAAAAGAAGTGCCATTAGATTTTTATTCGCCCGAAAATTCGTTTGTTACCTATGAAGATTTTAAGGCTGCTATATATAGTTTGCACGCATCAGCCAGGAACGGCATGTGGGGGCAAAGTTCACAATCAACATTTCCAAGAATAGGCTGGTATGGTACTGATTTGGTTACAAGCAGGTATGATACAGACGGGAGCCATGATTACAGCGTTTTGTGGGGACCTAACGGTATAATTGGCGATATTTGGGTAACCTGCTTCAGGTTGATTTATGATGCAAACGTTGTTATTTGCCGTTCGGCAAACGAGGACAGCGAACTTACAGACGAACAGAAAATCTTAATTCAGGCTGAGGCCAGATTTTTCAGGGCATACGCATATAATATTTTAGCTAATTTATATGGGGGAGTACCGATTATACTCGAAGAAATTACTACTCCCAAAAGGGATTTTGTAAGGGCGGCCCGCGAGGATGTTTATAAACAATGTGCCGACGATCTTAAATTTGCTGCTGCTAATTTGGGAGATATCGACAAAGTGGATGAATCAAGGATTAACAAATTAGCTGCCAGCCATGTTTTGACAGAAGTCTATATTTCGTTGGGAAAATATCAGGATGCAATTGACGAAGCCACAAAAGTTATCAGCCATCCCAATATGGCATTGATGACCCAAAGGTTTGGAACTAATGATGAAAAACTATTTAACGATCCGTCTTTTGAAGGAGATGTTTATTGGGATTTATTCAGACAAGGAAATCAGGACCGGTCAGCCGGTAATACTGAATCCATTTGGGTACTTCAGTATAGTTATAATGTAGAAGGTGGTGGCGATAGCAATTATGAGCTTGAGCGTTTCGTTGGACCTGATTTTACTAAAGCAAGTCTCATTCAAAGTAATGGTAAAACATCCCCCGTTCTTTCAAAACCTAACACATACTGGAATGGCCGTGGTCAGGGGTTTTCCAAACCAAGTCATTACTTTCTTAACGCTTTGTGGAAAAAAAGCGGATATTTCCAGGACATAAGGAATTCAAGTTGTAATATTATCCGTGACGTGAAGGTGAATAATCCAACCAATGAATATAATGGTAAGTGGGTCATTGCTGACGAGTTACCATTAAAAATGACCACGAACGATGATAGTACGAGGACCTTTTACCCGGTAATGGGTAAAGTAATAAATCCGGGAAAACATCCTGCCAAATATTGGGATACTAACCAAACTGTTGCAGGCTCGCTGTTAAATACAGCTATGCACACATGGCGTAAACACTATATGATACGACTTGCAGAAACATACCTGTTAAGAGCTGAAGCATATCTGGATAACGGGAATAAAGAGAAAGCTGCCGAAGATATAAATGTAGTAAGGAGAAGGGCTCAAGCTCCCGAAGCGGCAGCAAATGATGTCGATATTGATTATATCCTTGATGAACGGTTGCGCGAACTGAGTTACGAGACTTTGAGGATTGTTACCTTGGCCAGGCTTGGTAAGGTAGTCGATAGAGCCCAGCGCTTTAATCCGGTTGCCGCAAAGTCAATTCAGTCACATCAAAACCTTTGGGCAATACCGTATAGCGAAATCGAAAAGAACGTAGAAGTTGTTTTGGAACAAAATCCGGGTTATTGAAATCAATAATACAAAGGAGAGAATTTCCTGATTTGAATTTCTCTCTTTTGTATACTCTTGTTAATAAGCAAATGTCGGAACTTCGGGATAGTAAAAATTAAGCGAAAACTATTTAAAACTCACCAGGATTAATAATATCGATGAAAAACAAACTTATATTTGGTTCATTTTTTTTGTTGCTATCAGTTCTGGGTACCTGCCAACCGAAGATTCATGCTGTTCCATTACCACAAGAACCACAGATCAGGGGATGGACTATCCTCTCTGACAGTTATGCTGATGCACTGGCAATTATTGCGGCTGCACCCGAATACCATATTAATCATTTGGAGTTATCGCACAAACTCATAATGAACCTCTGCGAATTGCGTGATACGGCAATACGCAAAATGGTTAACAAACTCGTTACAAAAGCTCATTTGGCGGACATTCCCGAAGTTGTGCTTTGGGATCATGCCCTGTACGATCTGGACTATTATCCTGATAAATTTAAAACAGGAACCAATCATACAATTGATTTGGACAACCCTTCTTTTTGGGAATGGTTTAGAAATGATTACCGCGAAATGCTTGATTTGGCTCCTGGTATTCAGGGGATAGTCCTTACTTTCATTGAAACCGGGGCCAGAGCTGAAGATCAGTATTCCGAAAAATTAAAAAGTAATCAGGAAAAACTTAGTGCAGTGGTTAATCACGTCGCTTCCGTCGTTATTGGTGAACGAAAACTGAAACTGTATGTGCGGACATTTTCATATACACACAAAGAATACGAGAATATTGTTGGTGCGATTAATTTATTTGAGTACCCCGAAATCAGACTGATGATGAAAGAAACTCCTCATGATTTTTTCCTGACTCACCCAAACGATTTTGTGGCTGGTACAATTAACCGCCCAACGATTATCGAATTTGATGCCGCTGCTGAGTTTAACGGTCAGGGGATTGTCGCCAATACATGGCCGGAATACATTCTCGGACGGTGGGCTGATTTCCTGAATCGGGAAAATATCATTGGTTATACGGCCCGTACCGACAGATACGGCAATACCCGGATTATAGGGCAGCCCTCCGAAATCAACCTTTATGCGCTTGATCGATATAGCAAAGACAACATCCTCACTTCTGAAAATATTTATGACGAATTTATCCTTAAAAAATACAATTCACAGGCTTTGCCATATGTGAAAGCAGCTTTTAAGAACGCTTTCGATATAATCACTTCGATTTTTTATACGCTCGGAATCAGTACTGCCAACCATTCACGTTTAGATTATGATCCTTATCCTTCGCATTGGGTACGTCATGTTTCGGGGAAATGGATCGATCCTCCCGTTGTATTTATAAAACACGACGTGAACAGGAAATTTCACTACTGGACAGATATAGTTAACATTCTGGCGCCTGCCTGGGCAAAGGCTGGCGGAGCGCAATTAAGCGAAATTCCATGGGTTATAAAAAATGGGTGGATTAACCCTGAAGAAATGATGAACGAAGAATACTTCAACTATATAAAAACCGAAAAGAATTATGGGGTATCTTTGACTCGGGAATCGCTTGCAATGATAGAAAGAGCAAAGCCTTTTTTACCGGAACAACAATACCGTGACTTATTCACCTATTTTGAAAGAACAGTGCTGACGGCCAGGCTTCACAGGGCAACAGCTATCGCTTATTTTGGGTATCGGATTTATGCACGGGGAGAAAAATATCGTTCAGGAACTTTAATCAAGGACATCAGTAGATCTTTGGCTGAAATAAAAGAAGTATCGGCATTAATCAGAAATTATCCGTTTAAACCACCTGTTGGACAATGGAACTGGGTAAAAGATACAGTTACAGCCTTGAAGTATTATGACTGGATAACCAGGGGAGCCTGGCCGGTAGAGGTCAACGGATACAATACGGGATTAAACGGGGTTGTTTTTAATTACGCAGGTTCCAATGCCAAATAAATAGAGAATGACACTTTCACGGGATGATCGATGTTCAACTGAGGTGGACTAAGGGTAGAAGTGTTGCAAAACATATTCCGTCGGAATGGGAAGAAGTAAAAACTTGACCATATTTGTAGGACAAATAGTATAATACTACACCTAAATAGATTTAAACGGATGATAAAAAAATACAGCATTCTTTTCATCCTGATTTTAGGATCTGTATGGTTTTCTGCCAATGGAGACGATCAAAAAGTGACCGGTTGGCTAAACTTTACCTCGTCGATCCCTGATATTCCTGCAAAGAAAGGAATATCAGGATCTTTCATCGGCGTGGATAACAATGTATTGATCGTGGCGGGAGGATCTTATGGTGATAAACCTTCAGGAGAAGGAGGGGAAAAAATTTACCGGGATTCCATCTATGTTTGTACGAAAGAAGGCAAAGATTACCGGTGGCAGTTCGCGGGGAAGTTGCCCTTCCCTGTGGCTAACGGAGCATCGGTAGAGACCGGCAACGGGTTACTGTGCCTTGGAGGGGAAGACGGTAATCAAAGATACGGCAAGGTATTCAGTCTGCGCTGGGACGCCGGAAAGCAAACCATTGTGATCAGCGACGATTACCCGTCTTTGCCGGAAGCTTGCAGCCATCTTTCGGCTTCCGTTATTGGCAACACAATCTATGTGAATGGGGGTAAAGTTCAGATTGGCGAGCCAGAAGCCATTTCCGCAAATTTTTGGAAGCTGGATTTGGGCAACAGAATGGACAGAGGGTGGGAAAAGCTGGACCCTTGTCCGGGAGGATCGAGGTTTGGGGCCTCATTGGTGAAACAATCAGGCGGCGAATATGATTGTCTGTTCCTGTTCGGCGGCAAATCAGAAGAGGGATATGTACCGGATGCTTATCTGTTTGATCCGAAAAATGAAGGGAGAGCAAGTCAATGGAGAAAGCTGGCTGATATGCCTTACCCGATGCCGGCTGCTCCGGCGCTGGCTGTGGGAGGTTCGCAGATTTTTGTTTTTGGTGGCTCCGTGGATGACGATACGGGCAAAATTCCGGAGGCAGGGGATGAACATCGTATAGCAAATGAAATCCTTTCCTACAACACCATTACAAATGTATGGCACAAAGCAGGAGAGCTTCCCCGGGGTGTGGCGAATACCACGGCCGTATTGTGGGAGGGACAAATTACGATCCCCGGCGGTGAGCTGAACCCGGGAGTCAGCAGTGACGGGGTGATCACGGTCTCGGTTAATCCGGCCAGCCGAAAAAATTTCTCGGTTTTTGATTATATCATGCTGTTTGGTTACCTGGCACTGATCGCTTTCCTGGGATATTATTTTTCGTCAAGGAACAAATCCTCGAAGGACTTTTTTCTTGGAGGCCAGAAGATCCCGTTTTGGGCGGCAGGTTTGAGCATGATGGCCGCCCAGGTCAGCTCGATCGGTTTTATGGCGATCCCGGCCAAGTCGTTTGCCAGCAACTGGAGTTATTTTGCGGGAGTTCTGACGTGGTTCATTGCTGTACCGGTCGTGATTTATGCCTTTGTGCCTTTTTACCGTCGGCTGAATGTGACCAGCGCCTATGAGTACCTGGAAAAACGGTTTAACCCTTTTATCCGCGGGTTTATCGCGGCGCTTTATCTTTTATTCCAGCTGATTGGCCGGCTTGGGGCGATCATTTTTTTGCCGGCCATTGCCTTATCGTCCGTAACGGGCATAGATACGATCGTCTGCATCCTGATCATCGGTGGTCTGTCGACCGTATACACGGTACTGGGAGGGATGCATGCGGTGATCTGGATCGATGTGATCCAGGCGATCGTGATGTTCGGCTCCATATTTTTGATTATCATCTACGTCTTGTTCCATGTTGACGGAGGGATCCATGAATTTGCCAATGTCGCCTTGAGTGATCATAAATTCAGTTTGGGAAGCTTTGATGTGAACCTGACCACGGCGGTATTCTGGGTGATCATCATTGGCAATGTCTTCAACAGACTGGGTACCATGTCTACCGACCAGTCGGTGGTGCAGCGGTACCTGACCACGAGGAATGAGAAGGAGACGGCAAAAGCATTGTGGACAGATGTGGCGGTTTCGATCCCGTGGGCGATGGCCGTCTTTGGATTGGGGACGGTCTTGTATGTTTTTTACAAGATCAATCCGGGACTGATCGATCCCGGGCTTGCCAATGATGAGATCGTACCTTTTTTTATTGGACAGAATTTGCCGGCAGGCATTAGCGGGATCATCATCGCCGGGATTTTTGCGGCATCGATGTCGAGCGTCGACAGTTCAATACACAGTTCGACCACCGTGCTGATGCGTGACTTTCTGCACCGGCAGGTAAGTTCAAAGTCGGAATTGAGAAAAGTATCTCTGGCGAGGTGGATCACCGGCGGTTTAGGACTGTTGGGGACGATGATTGCCGTAGTGATGACATTTTTTGATATTACTTCGGTGTGGGATATTGTGCTGGAATTCGCGGGGCTGTTTACCGGGGCGATGACCGGCGTATTTATACTCGGTATTTTCAGTGAACGTGCCAACGGGAAAGGGGCTGTCGCCGGCGCCCTGGCCAGTGCTGTTATTTTGCTGCTGGTCAAGAACTTTACTTCGCTGCATTTTTTCCTGTACAGCGGTATCGGGATCGTGAGTTGTGTGCTGATCGGGTATCTGGTCAGTTTTCTGTTCCGGTCTGCGAAAAGCACCGAAGGGTTAACGATCTATTCTGTAATAAAAAACGAAACAAAAGATTAGGAGCATGGAACAAATTGTATACAGACGAAATATTCCGGTTTCGGGTGAATATGATGTGGTGGTCTGCGGAGGCGGCCCTTCGGGCTGTACAGCAGCATTGGCTGCCAGGAGAGAAGGATTGAAGACCTTACTGATCGAAGGGATGGGGCAATTGGGAGGAATGGCTGTAACCGGGCTGGTCTCTCACTGGCTTGGGGGACGGACACAGGAAGGGGAGTGGGTGACCGGCGGACTGTTCCGGTCGCTCGCTGAAGAAGCCACCCAAAGGGGCTACGCGGTTTTACCGAAGTTGAAGAAAGGTGAAAAATACCACCCGTACGCCTGGTACAACTGGTTTATCCATGGGGTGCCGCTCGACCCGTTTAAGATCGACCTTTTTCTGGATGAGAAAATGGAGAATGCCGGAATTGACGTGTTGCTGCATACACAGGTTGTCGATGTGCTCGCGGAAGGGGACCGGATTACGCATCTGGTCGTTTATAACCGGAGCGGGTTACAGGCCGTTAAGGCCAGGGCAGTGATCGATGCCACAGGAAACGCAGATGTCGCCTTCAGGTCAGGATGTGAAACGGTGAAGGGGAGGAGAGAAGACGGGAAGATGA
>CAZOYZ010000022.1:0-23441 GCA_964584045.1 uncultured Prolixibacteraceae bacterium
CGTTTCGGGCGGTCACATCCAGGAACAAATACTCGCGAAAACTGAGTTGTCCCATCCCGTAAACCGATTGCTTCTGCGTCCGGCTTTCACCGTCCGAACTTATAAGACTTACGGCATACTTTAATGCAAATTTATTCTCTGTATTCAGCCCTGCGGCTTCACTCTCCAGGTGTCTTCCCTTGTTGTCCCGGATCTCGGCGCCAAGGTTGACACTTAAATTAAAATCTTTCGATATCTTTTTATTAAACGACAACAAGACATCACCATTATACGTGCGGCTTTTTGAAAACCGTGTTTCGTAACCACCCTTCCCTGCATTCACGTAAGGAGTATCCCAGTACGTTTTCTTTTCCCAGTCGGAACTTCCCGAGCTCAGTCCACCCCGTACCTGCAAATACAGCCAATCCGTAAAATCGTACCGCAGCGAAAGGAATGAATTAATGCTGTTGCTTGAACTGGGATTTTCGTAGCCGGCCATGGACCAGTAAGGATTCACGTTCTCCGTTGATGCCGGTTCCCAGGAGAGTTGCTTCCTCGATCCGGCCTGATCAAAATAATATGCCTCCTTAATATCGGCAGTCCGGATGCTGCGGGGCATTTTGACCAGCTGGAACATCGGACTGAACAGGTCGTCGCCGACCACCGGCATGTCCTTTACTTCACGGTTATGGTACGTGATCCTGAAATCCATTTTCAGATTTTTGATGATCTCGGCCCCCAACCGCAAATTCAAGTTGTGACGTTGCATTTTATTATCCTCCAGCACCCCCTGAGCATTCGTATTCGTATACGAAAAGTAAGCGTTCAGGTTTTCGTCACCCACGCTGTAGGAGAAGGAATTGACCAGATTGTAACCCGTTCGGAACAAATCCTTTACATTGTCCGGCTGAGGGGTCAGCTTCACCTGCTCCCCGGTCCATGAGGTCACGGTTTGTCCGGTCATTTTGGGCCCCCAGCTTGTGATTGCTGTCGTCGCGCTGTATTTACCAGCTGCCCCCTGCGCATATTCATTCTGGAATTCGGGGTATAAATAAGGAACATCAAAATTGGAAGAAGAATTGAATTCAACCTGGGCCTTCCCTTTTTTTCCTTTTTTGGTTGTCACCACAATGACCCCGTTGTTTGCCGCCGAACCATACAAGGCAGAAGCAGAAGGACCTTTCAGCACGTTGATGCTCTGAACGTCGTCGGTATTAATCCCCGACAAACCTCCACCACCCGTACTGGACGGGATCCCGTCGATCACGACCAAAGGTTGGTTTTCACCGCTGATGGAGCGGTTGCCGCGGATAATAATGAGCGCATCGCCCGAAACCCCGCTTGCTCCGCTCGAAGCCGTTACATTCACACCCGCGATTTTACCCGCCAGTGCATTCCCCAGGTTGATATCCTTGTTCGTGGACAACTCGTTCACGTTGACCTCCTGCGTGGCGTACGTCAGGGTTTTCTTGCTTCTTACGATACCCAACGCGGTAACGACGACCTCATCGATCGCCTGTTCTTCTTCCCTCATCACCACGTTAAAATTGGTTTGGCTCCCAATCGTCACTTCCTGGACAGCATAGCCGATAAAGGAAAAGACCAACACATTCTGCCCCCCCGTGACCGTCATACTAAACTTCCCGTCCATGTCTGTCACGGTTCCCTGGGTGGTCCCCTTAATTACAATGCTCACGCCCGGTAACGGAGAACCGGATTCGTCCGTAACTGTACCTGAGATTTTCTTACTCTGCATGGACTCCACGGGAGAAATAACGATCAGGTTATTACTTTTCCTGGAATAAGAAAGCCCCTGCCCGCGTAAGATCACTTCCAGGATCTCATCCACGGTCCGGTCTTCTGCATTCACACTCACCTGCTTCCCTGCGATGTTCTCGTACCGGTACAGAAACTTCACCGATGTCTGCTTCTCGATCTCCGAAAAAACGCGGTCAAGTTCCATATTATTGACGTGAATAGACGCTACCATGTTTTGAGAAACTGCTGCAGTAGCCTGAAACATAAACAAGATAATAACACCAACAGTTAGTTTCATAACTAATAACAATTTTTTAAGAAGAGGAAAAAAACGATCTTCCCCTTGCACATCATCATTTTTTTTCATACAATTGAATCGTGTTAATAATTTGCACTGAATTAATTTACACACCAGGACCGGCGGAATGGTGGTGCATTTACCGGTCCTTTTTATTGACGTTCGAAATTTAGCATAGGCATACTTTCTTTTTGGTTTTTTTTATCTGTAATAATTTTATCCTTCTTTCCTGATGATCACTTGTTTCTTGTGCAACTCGTATTCAAAACCGGCTGCTTCTTTTAAGGCATACATGGCCTGCTCAAAAGTTTCCTTGTCGAACGTGCCCGAAAAGCGGTAATCAAGTACGGATGAATCCCTTACCTCGATGGTAACCCCGTACCACCGTTCAAGCCGCACCTTTACTTCGTCAAACCGCTGCTTGTCAAAGACCAGTTTATCCTGCCTCCAGGCAATTTCCGGTTCGGTGGCAGCGAGATTGATGAGACGGGCATTTGCTATTTGAACAGGTTCGATAAAGCGGGGATCGGACGGAAGGCTGTCGGGATCATTCGTTGCCATTCGGGTATTTTTTTGTTCCTTATATAAAATCAGTTTCTGCCCTGGTTTCATAAACAGATTCTTTTCGCTTTCTGCACTTGCCTTTAGTCCGATCACTTCCACAGAACCTTCCAAAAGCGTAGTCTCAATTTGGCCATCGTCTTTATAGGCTTTCACATTAAATTTTGTTCCGTGCACCCGCAGGCTCATGCCATTCATTCGTACCAAAAACGGACGATGTTTCTCTTTCTTCACCTCAAAAAATGCTTCTCCGTCCAGAAATATTTCTCGCTTCCCTCCATCAAAGTTGGCCGGATAATGAAGTTTGGCCCCGGCATTGAGCCAAACCTTGGTACTGTCGGCTAATACAATAAATGATCTGGATCCGTGAGGAACATCGATCTCATTATAGACAATTTCTTTGGTAATCCCTTTGTTACCGGCCTGGGTGAGAATATACCATTCCACACCACAGGCGACCAGGCAAACTGCCGCGTACTTTAAACCGGCACGCAGTATCCCGGAAAAGCGTGATCGCTGATCTGACAGAGATATGGAGACCTGCCTGTCAACCTTCATGTTCTGATGAATTTTTGAAAGCAGTTTATCAAAATCGACTTCCGGGTCTAAATTCCCGCCTGCCTGTCCTTTCCAGTTCTTCTTCAGCCAGCGATATACTAGAGGTTTGCTTTCAGGGTCGTTAAAAAAACCGAACAGCCGTTGTTTTTCATCGGCGTTGAGCTCCCCCGAAATAAACCGCTCCAATAGTTCTTTTATTTCTTTATTCCCTTGCATAGTTCTTTCAAAACGTCTTTGTAAAGGAATACCATCAAGTTCCTTATTTCCGTGAAGGACATTTGCGAAAATTTCTTAAATTCCTCAATGAAGCGCTTCACCGCAAGAACTTAACCCGCTGAAAATTGAACAAATCACCGAAATAACGGAATTGTTTTGGGGGCAAATTATTTTTTTACATGGCATCGGTGACCTGCCGGTACGTTTAATGGATGAAGAGTACAATGATCTTTTGGAATTTTAGCATTTCCTTTCGCAAGTAATTCAGGCTGTGCCGGATTTGCGTGTCCACCGTATTTTCAGAAATATTCAGTCGTTCTGCAATTTCCTTATAGGTTAACCCGTCCTCCTTACTCATCCTGAAAATTTTTGCACGCCTTTCCGGAAGATGGTCAACCAGTTCAAAAATGCGTTCGATCATTCTCTTTTTTTCCAGGTCGTCCAAATCCGGCTCCGGACTATTCAGGATAAGATTGCAGTAATGTTCCCGGATAATCCGCAGTTTGAGCTGATCGTAAATCTCATTCCTGATGATCTTAAACAAATATCCTTCAATTGATTTCTCTTCGTCCAGATGTTCCCGGCGTTCCCAGACCACCGTAAAAACTTTCTGGATCATATCCTCCACCTCCTGCCGGTCTTTCAGGAACTTCAGCGAAAAAACAAAAAGTTTCCTGCTGTATTTGTAATAGACTTTGTCAAACGCCTGGATATTTCCTTTTTTCAGCGCACCGATCAGTTCCTTATCCTCTAAAGAGCCAATACCCATAGATTAATATAGATTATCCGCACAAGTTTCTTCTGATCAAAAGTACAGTATAAAACCTGAAATGTCATTAAAAAACGTTAAATTTTTAATCACAGGATTATCCGTTTATTCAGTAAAACCATACGTTATTCACAGAATATCAAATCTTTTTTGGCGTGCTGACCTGGTCAACCAGATAGACAATCGATTTGTATGAGATCCCGCTGTGGGTGGTCAATCCGATTTCACAGGTACGGCTGGTCGAATAGCCATGTGTGACGTTTTGCGGAACCTGTTCTCTTAAGGATCTTAATCCATGCGCATTCAGTTCGGGAAATGAAAACCCGCGGTCTCCGGCAAAGCCGCAGCAATTGGTTTCAGGTACCACAACCTCGCGGGCACATCGTTTCGCCAGTTGCACCAACTTTTCCTCCAGTCCCATTTTTTTCATGCTGCAAACCGGGAAAACCGCTATCGTCTCGTCCGCCGGCACAATTTCCAGTTTTGGCAACAGGTATTCCAGAATGAATTCAACCGGTTCATATAACTTCATCCGCGACCCCATATTTTCCTTCATGGTGAACAAACAGGGGCTCATATCGCATAAAACAGGATATTTACCGTATTCACAAGCCTTCCATAATGCTTCTTCCAACTCTTTTGACTTTTTAAGTCCGGCATCCTTGTACCCTTTGCTTGAAAAGGCCATTCCGCAACACAGGTCATTCATCCCTTCCGGAAAGATGATCTCAGAACCGGCTTTACGGATCAGTTGCTGAACTTTTTCGGTCAATTGAACTTCTTCCCGATGGTCTTTCGATTTCCCCATCGAACGGTTAATGCAGGAAGGGAAGTAAACCACTTTATCCGGACGGTCTGCCGGTTGATGATCCTGTTTAATTTTCTTTGCCCCGGACGGCATCGCAGGGTTCCATTGCGGGATACGGTCACCCGACAATTTCCTCATAGCCTGCGAGAGGTGTTTCATAGCGCCTGTACCCATTATTGTATGCGCAAAACCGACGAATGATAAGGCGTAACGGGCTACAGAAGTTACCCTACCCATATGGTCTGCGATCCATAGGGCCTGTTTTGCCTGCTTCTCAGAACTATTTTGAAAACGAAGCTCTTTGATGAGTTTGCCGGTATCGATTTTCACCGGGCACGCCAATGCGCACAAGCCGTCAGTGGCACAGGTCTGGTCACCGGAATAGTTGAACGCATTGACCAGGGCGGCTGCCCTGTGAGGTTCTTCACCGCTTGCCCGGAGCCGGCTGATCTCCCGGTATACGGTGATCCGCTGCCTTGGAGAAAGCGTCAGGCCTGCAGACACACACGCGGGTTCGCAAAAGCCGCACTCGATGCACTGATCCACTTTTTCGTGAGCCGCCGGCAGTAATTTCAGGCTTTTCAAGTGCGCTTTTTTGTCATCGTTCAGAATAACGCCGGGGTTCAGCAGGTTCTGAGGGTCAAAAATATGCTTGATCTGCTTCATCAGATCATAGGCTTCCCTGCCCCATTCCAGTTCCACAAACGGGGCCATATTCCGTCCGGTACCGTGCTCTGCTTTCAGCGATCCGTCATATTTGTCAACCACCAGACCGGCCACGTCCTGCATAAACTGCTCATACCGGGCAATCTCTTCAGCGCGTGAAAAATCCTGGGTAAATACAAAATGCAGGTTCCCGTCGCGGGCATGCCCAAAGATCACGGCTTCATGATAATTGTACTTTTTAAACAGGGACTGCAGGTCAAGTGTCGCCTGAGCCAGTCCCGAAAGCGGAAAAGCGACATCTTCGATGATGACGGTCGTGCCTGTTTTGCGGACAGCCCCCACTGCAGGGAACAGGCCTTTGCGGATCTTCCAGTAAAGCAGGTATTCACCCGGCACATCGGTAAAATAAACCGGGATCTCAACGGGGATTTCTTCAATCGCCTTTTTAATCTGACTGATCTGCTCTTCCAGCAATTCCCGGGTCACCGCCCTCGTTTCAATCAGCAGCGCGGTTGCCCCCTCGCTTAAATGGCCAATCCATTCAGGCATTCCCGGTTCATTGGCCGCCGTTCGTAAACCGGCACGGTCAATCAGTTCGGCAGTCGAAACAGGCTCATTTTTGAGCCGGATCACCGCGCTGCATGCCTGCACAATATCCGGGAAAACGATCATGGCGCTGGCCTTGAACGGAAGTTCCTCAACCGTCCGGTAGGTGATTTCCGAAATAAAACCGAGTGTGCCTTCCGACCCGATCATCAGGTGTTCAAGGATATCGAACGGATCCGAAAAATCGATAAGCGCATTCAGACTGTACCCTGTTGTATTCTTGATGCTGAACTTCTTCCGGATACGTGCTGCAAGCTCCGCATTTGACTTAACTGATCGCCCAAGTTTCTCGATTTCAGCGATCACACCGGGCCGGTTTTCCGAAAAATCTTTTTTGCTTTGCTCATTGCCGGTATCCAACACTGAGCCGTCTGCAAAGATCATTCTCATTCCGGCAACTGTCTGATAGGAATTATCAGCTGTCCCACAACACATGCCGCTGGCATTATTGGCCGCAATACCCCCAATCATGGCCGAGTTGATGGATGCCGGATCAGGTCCTATTTTCTTCCGGTACGGCGCCAGCAACGTGTTTACCTTCGATCCGATCAGACCGGGCTGCAACCGGATCTTTTGTCCGCCGTCCAGGATCTCGTACGACTTCCAATGCTCTCCGGCAATAAGCAGCACCGAATCGGAAATGGCCTGTCCCGACAGACTGGTACCGGCAGCCCGGAATGTGACCGGCAAGCCAAGTTGCGCAGTCTGCCTTAAAAGAAATGAAACTTCCTGTTCATCCTTTGCCTGTACCACGAGGTTGGGGATCATCCGGTAAAAACTGGCATCGGTGCCAAAAGCCAGCGTATGGAGCGGATCGTGGAACATCCGTGTTGATTCGATCTTTTCAGAAAGACGTCGATAAAGTTCAAGATATTTTCCGGTCAGCATAAGTCAATAGGTAAAATTTTTCAGATCCCGTTCGCGACAGGGAACAAAAGTAAAAAATGAATTTTACTTCTTCATGAAGATTTTATACAACTTATCAATTACAAGAACATCGCAGGTTCAGTCAATTCCTTTCAATCGATTATAAATTTATGTCATCGTTTTTTGCAGATTCACTCAAAAAACGACGTAGTCCGTTTTGTTAAAGTTTTCGTCTCAACCGATATTTCTTTCGTTTCACCCTGGTCTGTAACTGAGACAGAACTGATCACGCAAGGAGGTGAACTGTCAAAGTACTGAATAACCGGCAAGGTGGAATATGACTCTGTATTTATATTTCTTAATATAGGGTTAATACTGTTTTCAATAGCTATCGCTGGCCGCTCATCTTTTTTATCGCAGGTAAGGTCCACATTTACCAACCGCAGATTTTCGGTATTTCTGGCGATAATACCAAAAACAGGAGTTGAAAGAATGGCGTATGGATTTGACAGGGCATTGACGTCCGGCAATTGTTTTTCATTATCTTCCGACTTTCCTCCGCCGATAAACCGGAAATAGATATTACTCATGATACATCTCTTCAAAAAAGCATCAGGATGCCCGCTCAGGATAATGGCATTCTGCCTGATCATCTCAGTGGTGTCATTTCCGATCTTAGCTCCTTTATAGTAACCGATATTACTCCCCGTGATATGGTCAAAAACGAGATCCTCAATCGATGCGGGGGTACTCCGGGGTTGACAAGGATATTCTTCTTCCGGAACCCCCAAAGGATAAGATTTTCTTCCCGTGACGACGTGAATCGGATTTGCCACTTTATTCATGGATATTCCCCGAAAAGACATTCTTTTCATCGGAAAACCATCTAAATTTTGAAAAGTGATCCCATACCGGCTATCATAAATATGTATATTTGAGAAATGTACGTCCTCAAATCCGGCAAAATTCTCAGCTCCGATTCTGACTGCACTGCAGTGAGAAGATAAGATGCAGTTAGTGATCGTTATACGAGCTACAGGAAAAAATCCTGTAGCTTTAATACTGATTGCATCATCCAGACTATTAATATAACAGTCCGATATCCTGACATCTTCACAACCATCTACATCTATCCCGTCATTATTGTAGTTCGCAGTCCTGGAATAAAGGGAAATTCCATGTATCACAATATCGCGGCTTGCCATCAGGTGCACGGTCCAGAAACCGGAATCCATCAGCCGGACGTTTTCCATACGTATTCCTTTACAATTCACGAAGCGAATAACACCTGGCCTATGCTGAAATTTTTGGGGTGCGTTCCTCGTCTTTTGCTTAAACGCTTCGGCATGGCCCTGCCCATTTATCGTCCCTTGCCCGCGAATCCCGATATCGTTCGCATTTTCCGCATAAATGAGCGCGTGACGAAAAAAAATGTTCCCGTTACCCGGAATTTCAGGTTCGGTATCCGGGAAAACAGAAATATCGGGGATCGCCCTTAATTCGCTTCCCGGAGATAAGTCCAGACATACGCGATCCCGGAGAAATATTGTTCCTGTCATAAACACTCCGGAAGGAACTAATACCACGCCGCCTCCTTGTTTCTGACAATCGTCTATTGCCGACTGGATCGCCGTGGTATTGTTGGTTAACGAATCACCAACAGCTCCGTAAGCCGTGATATTGAAATGATTCTGAACACGATCTTCTGACCAACCGGATGAAACAATCAGAAATAATATCGAAAAAGCGAAAATGAGGTCCTTCATAAGTTTTCCTCTACCTGGATTTCCTGACAAATAAATCAGATCGATCCTCAAGCTATTTAAAACAAGACTATTTCATACATGGCAGGAGTACCGTCGTATTCATTGATCTGCAATCGTATCTTCGGGGTTTCCACTTCCTGAAAATCCAGATCCAGTCTGTTCCCAATGGTACTTCCTGTTTTCAGGATTTTCCATTCTCCGTTCACAAAATATTGCAACTCGAAAGCTTTTATCGATTTGCCGCTTTCAAACAAAACCGCTTTTGAGATTTTCTCCTGTTTACCAAAATCAATTTCCATCCAGGGAGTTTTATCGGTTTTCGCTGCCAGCCAGTCATGGCTGACCCAATCCCCGTTGATTACGGAAGATATATCGTGCCATCTCGGTTTCGGATTACTCGAAGCAGTTGCCTTTTTCAAATAAGATACTGATTGGCTGGAAACTTCCAGAGGTTGGATATCCATGACATTTCCAGACATTTCCAGTTCCAGGATCGTATTTTCTCGATGAAGGTACTCTTTATCAAATTCAAAAACCGTATTTGCTCCCTGTTTGCTCATTTTGACTTTTCCACCCGTGAGTAGCCGGCACTTTTTGATCTTCAATCCTGTATCGGGCAGTATGATCCGCGGTGAATTTCCGAACCAATTGAGAACATGTACGTAAATCCTATCGCCTTTCCTTGTACTGACTCCCCAGTCGGTTGGTTTGAACGGACCTCCGCGCGTGCCATAAATTGTTTGACCATACTGCTTTAACCAGGCGCCCATCTCTTTTAACCGATCAATCTGCAAAGGTTCAATCTGTCCGTCCGACTTCGGCCCGACATTTAACAACAGGTTACCATCTCCTCCGGCTGAACGGATCAGACTTTGCAAACACTGTTCGAGCGATTTCACTTCATCGTTGGGTTTCCATGACCATTGCCGGCCAATGGTCATGCAGGTTTCCCATGGACGATCGTTTTGAAAATTGCCCACCCGTTGTTCAGCAGTATCAAAATCACCTTTGGCACCGGTCCGGTCATTCACTAAAATATCGGGCTGGACTTTACGGAGATGGTCAATCACACCTTGCCCCCGTATCGAGTCAAAATCCTGCGGATAATCGTACCACATCAACAGAACCGGACCATAATTCTGAATGATCTCCGCAGACTGGTTTTTCAAATATTCGGTATACCGGTCTATGTTAGAAGGTTCACGTTTGTTGTCGCGGCTGCTATGCGGAAAATCCGGATGATGCCAGTCACACGTTGAATAATAGATCCCCAATGCAATGTCTTGTTTTCTGCAGGCATCAGCCAGCTCCTTCACCACATCCCGTTTAAACGGTGAATTCATGATATTATAATCGTTGTACCGGGTGTTCCACATACAAAAACCATCACCATGCTTGGAAGTAAAAACGATGTACTTCATTCCCGCTTCTTTAGCCAGACCGGCCCATTCATCGGCATTAAAATTTACCGGATTGAATTGTTTATACAGGTTGTCATATTCTTCAACGGTGATGTTGTACAATTTGCTTCCTCGTGACCAGCTCATTTCGGCTCCTTTCAAACTAACCGGTCCCCAATGGATAAACATGCCAAAACGGGCATCCTGAAATTCTTTCATTCTTTTCTGCCAATCGTTCTGTCCCGAGGCAGATATGATCAGCAACAGGCAAATAAGTTCCAATAAAATTCGTTTCATCATTGTCATTTTCTTGTGTTGTCCGGCAACCCGGATTTTTTCGGTTTTTTAATTTCTAAATTCAGCCTCTGTAGTTGCTGAATTTTACAGTTTCATCTCCCATCCTTTTTCGTAGGTGCGTGACCAGTATTTTTCTGCTTCCTTATCGTGCAGAATATGGCCATTTTCAGGATTAATATCCAGTGACCGTTTCACCCGCTGAGCAATATTGCCCAGGTGGCAAAGCAAGGTGCTCTGATGCCCTCCCTGTATCTCCGAATTCACTTCAATACCTTCGCGTATCCCCTGAAAGAAATTTTGAATGTGAAGCGCATCCAGTGGCCTGGACGGATCCATCAGGTCTCTCGCCAGATCCATCCGGATCTCACTTGTCATTTCCTTCACCACCTTGCCATCCAGATCAAACACGGTAACGGAATCGCATTCATTGATCAGCATTGAGCCTGCGTCTCCGTAGAAAATTACCCCGTCGCCTGAGCCTTCTTCAAATTTTCCGTTACAGCTGCGCCCTTCCCATATGATACTCGCCTTCCCGTCAAATTCCATCATGATCACCTGCGTATCCGGCGTCTCCCAATCGTCGTCAAAGCAATACCTGCCCCCGGAGGAGGTTACCCTCGTTGGGTAAGTTACCCCCAGTCCCCATCTGGCCAGATCGACCATATGGGTCCCGTTGTTCAGCGCTTCCCCGGTACCCCAATGCCAGTGCCAGTGCCAGTTGTAATGAATGAGATTGTCTTTGTAAGGACGCCTGGGGGCAGGCCCCTGCCAAAGTTCATAATCCAGCCAGGAAGGAACAGCAGTCCCAACACCTCTCCCAATGCTTTTCCGGGTGTTGGAGTACCACGCCCGTGCAAAATAAGGCCTCCCGATTAACCCGGCATGTAATTCGTTTATCGCAGCAATAATGTTCGGGCACGAACGGTTCTGGTTCCCCATCTGGATCACCCGTTTGTATTTTTGGGAGGCAGCGATCAACAGCTCTCCCTCTGCAGGATTATGACTGCACGGTTTCTCCACGTACACATGCTTCCCGGCCTGCATCGCCAGCAGCGCCGCCGGTGCATGCCAATGATCGGGTGCGGCCACAACCAATGCATCCAGATCCTTATCTTCCAGGGCTTTCCTGAAGTCAGAACACGCCTTGGGCCGATTCCCCTGAATCTCCGCTACCGTTGAAATACATTTATCTGCTGACCGTGAATCCACGTCACATACGTAAATGATCGCCGAACCAGGTAGTTTGGCATAGTTTTTCGATAAAGCCAGTCCCCGGGAGTGAACGCCCATCATGGCTACATTGATCCGTTCGTTGGCTCCTGCAATCCTGCTGTAACTCCCGGCGCTGAACCCGGGTAAGATACCTCCGGCATAAACGGCGGCAGTGCCAAGGGCCGATTTTTTTATAAAATCACGCCTTGATTTTGCTTGATACTCCATAATTACTTCTTTTAAATGTTTGACAGAAAAGGATCATTCTCAATCCTGGTATTATCTGTGCTCTTAATTTCGTTAATTTATTGAAAATGAATATAAATTGCCGTCATAGGCACCTATATACAGGTTCTTTCCGGAAATGAACGGAGACGAAACAACAGGAACCCCCAGATTATAAGAACCCAACTCTTTACCATCATTTAATGAATAAATGTGTATTTTCCCGTCTCCGGAGCCAATATAAACCGACCGATCCAAAATGGCAGGAGAACTGTTTACTTCTCCGCCATATCGTTCATAGGGTTGCGTCGACGTAACGGTCTCACCGGTTTGAGCCATCCACAGAAACGAACCGTCTTTTTCAGAGAAGGCACAGACCTTGCCGTCCGATGTTCCAACAACCAGTTTTCCGAAAGCGACGGCAGGAGAGGATGGCGTACCTCCGGGTTTTTCCCTGCCGGCCCAAATCTGTTGTCCTGTTGATAATGACAACGCCACCAAACTCCCGTCATGTATCGTAAAAATAGTATCGTTAACCACCTTACAGCCGTAAAAAACACCTTCCTTTCTCCAGCCGGGCTGTCCGGTCTGTGCATCCAATACACAGACAGAGGTCCGGCCGGTAATAACAAGTTTGTCTTTTACAAAAACAGGAACCGGATAACCGGTGGGTTTCCAATCATCTTTATTTTGCCTTATCTTCCATATAAGTTTTCCATCAGAAGCATCAAAAGCGGCAACGCAGGAATGTGCCCCGGCAAACACCATTCCTCCGCCAACAGCAGTAGCTGCAATTTCCCATCGATCCTGAATCTCTGAATCAAGGTCTGCTTTCCACAATAACTCACCCGATTTTTCATCCAGCGCATAAAGCCAACCGGCGACACTGGCCGCATAAATACAACCATCAGCGGCAGCAACACTGTTTTTTACGGCGCTGTCGGTATGATAATGCCATAACCGTTTACCTGCTTTAGTAAATGCAGAAACACCGCTATTCAGAAGATCACCTTTATCGTCGACACCAATGGCAATACAATCCTCACCAAATACAGGAGACGGAAAACCAATAATTCCGCTTGTCGAAGAAACCCAGTTTAAAGTGACCGGAGCTTTTAGTTCCTCGTCGTCAACGACCGAAAAAGAAGCTTCTTTTTGCCAACGTTCACCATCTGTACCTTCAATACCGATCGTTAATTTATGCTCTCCCGAAAAATGATCCGGAAAAGGATTTTCACCCCGCCAGCTCCATAAACTTGTTTGTTTTAAGAAAAATGAATGACCGTCAATCTCACATTGAATTGATTGAATATCAAAACGGGTATCATAAGCGTTAACGACCACCGGAATTACCTTGCCGTTTAGGTTTACCATCCCCTGCGGTGTAACAATTTCGGTATGGTGTTTAAAGCCGCCAAATCTCATTTCATGATCAATCAGTTTACCGTTCTTAATCCTGACAAGCCTGAAGCCACGCGGACTGCGGTCAATACCTCCAAAACGAAGAGGTGGCGTATTTATATCCCATACTCCGTATTTCTTACACACGCGGCTGCCATGCCAGTGTCCCGTAAAAACGGCTGAAGCCTTATAATCTCCCAAAAATTTGCTCTCCCCGGGAGATGGCAGGTCATGGAAGGCAAAGATCAGTGACGTTCCTTTAGGCAAAACGGCCACATCCTTTGCAATCCAGCTTTTCTGCCTTTCATCAATGAATCTTGAATTCAGCAAAATAAAGTGGCATGATCCCACATTGAAAGAATAATAATCAGGCCCCATGAAATGCTGATAATTGGGTAAAGAACCGCCATGCAAATCATGATTGCCCGGAAGGTTGAAGACAGGGATCTCAAAATAAGAAATACCCCTGACATAATTTTCATATTCGGAGCGGTTTTCACCATTTTTCACCACGTCGCCGGTAGCAAGAACAAAAGCTGGTTTCGGATAAGATGAATTTATTTCCCCGATGTCTTCAATAAAAGTACTGACATGGTGTTCTTCTTCTCCAATATGAATGTCTGTAATTTGCACAAAACGAAATGACTCCCGGGCTGATTCATCCCACTTTTGCATGGCAAAATTTACTTCACATGCTTTTTCAATCCGGGCATAAAATTTTTCGGAAACACGGTAACCTTTAGGCAGCGATACAAAAACAAGACATCCTGGTTCTGTTTCCAGACGGTATTCCCCTTTTTTTGAGGTAACTGCTACCTCCATCCCGTCAGAAACAGCCACACCGCCTAATCCAGGCTCACCTGCTTCGTGAGTTCCGTTTCCATTGATATCATAAAAAACCCCTCCGGTGACAGTCAGGCCGTAAACATACTCAGCCCATGTCCCTGAAAAAGAGAAAAACACGATGATCAAAATAATTTGTAAACGCTTCTTCATCCTGTTTCTCCTATCTGAAAAAATCGTAACTATAATAAAATGGCTGAAAAGGTTGAAGGGACGGATCGGGTTCCCCCAGGATCTCTTTTATTTTTACAGGCCACTGACCTGCCCTCAACGGGATGATTGTAAACTCACCTTCAATTTCACCAATGCTGCTGCCGGATAACCTTTCCACAGCCCTTGAACCTTTATTTCCCATACCCATCAGTCGGGCGTTATGGCTCAAGATGATCCGATTGCGGTTTATTTCTACTGAAATATTGGAATGATCTCCCAGAATGGCGATTCCATTTCCTTTTGGATCAGTTAAAACCGCCACATTTACATTCGCCCGGTTTCCGTCAAAATTAAGGTCCCCTTTTTTCATAGAATGAATTCCGTAATCAGCCAGAAAATACTTGTCAGGATACGAAGCATATGGTCCGTCCCCCAACCAGATGAAGTCGGTAATTTGTTCAGAAAGGGCAAAAGATACGCCGGCTTCTAGGAGCATTCCGGTCCCGTTTTCAGGCTTCAGTTTATAATGGATGGAAAGAATCCCTTTATCGGATACGGAGTAATCAAATTTTCCTTTCAGTTTTTGCTCCGGATATTTCTCTCCCCTTAAAAAGCTTGCTTCAGCCGAACAATGAAATACCCCATCGCTGTCCGTTTCAGCAAAATGGTTTAGCTGAGCAGCAGGAAGAAGATGCGGTTCCCAGTAAATATCTTCGCTTTCGCTTTTCCGGATTAAAAAGTCGCATATTTTCGGGTTACGTCCTACCCGGGCATATAAGCCACCGGTAATTATACTATTTCCTGAAAGTTCATCAGAGAGATGAACAGACAAATCTTTTTTATTGAAATCGAAACAAAACCCATCTGAATGAATTAATGAGCGCTTTTCCTGCTTTTCAACGACCAGGTGCATCATTTTCCTTTTCGTCAAAATTTCTTCGGAAACTGTTTCAAATCCATAGTTGGTTTCAAGCGCAACAGAATGCTCATAAAGCTTTTCATTATTCTGATCACAAAATTCAATCTCCAGATACCACACGTCCGATTCGGGAGATTCCGGCAATCTGACCGGCAATTCGTGATCAATGGTATCATGCGGAGGACAATGCACAGTCAGGCTCCCGGTTTCCGCGATTTCCCGGTTTTTATACAAAGTCCATTTCCCTTGTAATACATCAAGGTTCAAAAAGTCGTATTGATTATATATGGAAATTTTTAAAGTCTGATTCCCGGCAACAACCGGCAATTTTCGTTCGATGACCTGCACCGGCGAGTATACTTTTCGCACCTGCCAGTAGTCTGTCTGGGGAGTGCGGTCGGAATACACAATGCCATCAATACCGGCATTATTTCGTGTGTCATAATACGTTAACGAATCTTTCCATACAAACAAAGTAGACCGGGAACGATCTACCGGTTCCTTTGATCTCCGCACGATTCCCTGATCCTGAAAATGCCAGACAGCCCCGCCTGCAAAGTGGCTGCTGCGAAATAATTCTCTCCAGATATCTTCCAGATTTCCAAAAGAAAGTCCCAATGCATGGGCATATTCGGTCAGTATAACCGGCTTGCGTGTCTCTCTCTGAAATTCCTTAACCCATTCCGCCCCCTGGTAATGAGGGGTATAAATATCGATAAAATCAGGAAAACTTTGGTAATTCGAAAGGAAATAGGAACCCATCTGAGGATAACATATCGGACGGGTCGGATCGCTGTTTTGCACATATTTACCAGTCGTTTCAGTAATTGAAGTTAACGGATTTTCATTGCCCACGCTCCAAATAATGACACACGGATGATTTTTATCCCTGCTCAAAGTCGCCTCTGCCCGCATTAACAAAAGGTCCTGATAAGTTGAATCTGTTAAATGGCGGTCGCCTCCTCCAAACGGTACTTCGCACATGACATAAAAACCAAGGCTGTCACACAGGTCCAGCATCCGTCTGTCGGGCGGATAATGGGAGGTCCGGATAAAGTTAATATTGGCTTTTTGCATCAGTATCAAATCATACAGAATCTGCTCCCGGGTCAGAGTCCTTCCCGTTTCCGGCACCAGATCATGATGATCGACTCCGCGTAGTTTAAGAGGGCTGCCGTTCATCGTCAATATTCCTTCTTCGATACGGATTTGCCGGATACCGACTTGCTGAGTTCTGCGTTCCGTCACATTTTTTCCCCGGATCAATACTAACTCAAGCTTATAAAGAGCAGGTGTTTCGGCAGTCCATAAAAGAGGATTTTTCACTTTAAACGAAAAATTGCTGCGTAGTGAATGAACTTCTGAGGCAATTGTTCCGATTACTCTTCCATCCGGAGCACTTAACAGGCCTTTCACCGACAAACCCGAGAAGCCTTTTCCCTTTTTATCCTGAAAAAGTACGGATACGTTCACATCCGCTTCCGAATTGTCTTTCAGCAATTGGGTTTGAACAGTATGATCGAGGATATGAAAATCAGGTGTACTGTAAATTGAAACACCGCGGTATATCCCTGACAGCCTCCAGCAGTCATTCGTATCAAATTCATAACCTTTTACCTGAACCGATACTTTCACGGCCAGAATATTTTCCTTTGAATAATTTATAAAATCGGTAATATTAAAATCGGCAGCATGATACGAGCTGGTAAAAGTATCCACGTATTTCCCGTTCACATAAAAATCGTACCCATACTGAACACCTTCAAACCGAATAAAAATTTGTTCTCCGTTCATATCTCCGGGAAGCCTGAACGTGGTCCGGTACAAGCCGACCATAGGTGGAATTGCTCCTGCACCGGGCTCACCGAATCCCTGCATTTCCCAATGCCCCGGAACCTTTATTTTTGACCAGTTCTCCGTGTCAAAATCAGTTTGATAAAAAAGTGAATCCTGCCCGGTTTCAGGCGTTGAAAAATATTTGAAATCCCAGACTCCGTTCAGGCTGAGGGCTGCCGGCCTGTGAGAGGCAGAAATCTCCTCTCCTGCACCAAACAAGGGAAAAACAAGCAACCAGCCAGCTAATCGTATATTCTTAAATGTTAACCTCATTTTATTTTAACTATTAATTCGTATGAATCTGCTCCTGTATTTTAAGATTCAGACTGCCAACCGTTTTCCCCGATTTCGATTTCAGCAATATCCGGTAAAGCTTGTCGCCCCAGATCCCCCTCAGGTTATTGTCGGTCAGGGATATTGGCTCACATGAAAACTCCAGTTCTTTCGGGTTAAAATTCATCGAAATTACTTTCCCGTATGGATTGGCCAGATTGACAACCCCGGCTTTAACAAGCGCTGGCTTATTCCACACCATAAATGACAAGACGGAAGGTTCCTTGAAGGCTTTCAGAGTATATGAATCCTTTATTTCCAGGCCTTTGTCTCTGATAAAATAATACGATCTCACCCAGGATCCGACCAATGCCTCTTCGGGATATGCCCCTGAGATGTCGAGTGAGAACAAAATACCGGATGAACCTGGCCTGTATATGACATGAGCAGCTTTAAAATCCCTTCCATCCTTTTGCATGATGCCGTTAATGGTTGGCAGGTTATGAAAAGCCGATTGCATCGTCCAGATCGAATATCTTTCTTTGGAAAATGTCTGCCGGGTATATGTTTCCGGCCCTACATCGATGATAAGCGGTGATCCGTTATAATACAGGATAAAGGAACCGACATCGTTATGGTTATGGACCTCGGCATTATGCCCTCCTTTGGCTGCAAAGAAAAATCCTTCAGTACTCCCTTCCTTGTTGCGGCAACCGGCTACCTGCAGATCAGCCAGCCAGAAATTGCCGGGAAGAGGTTCCTTTGCCGGATAAGCTGATATCTCATTCATGTCGAACATGCTCTCAAATACAAAAAACGGGCTTCCGGCAAATTCGCCGCCGGCAAAATTCTGTTTTTGTGCCAGGAAAGCGCCAAACTCCCGCATGACGTGATCATTGACCGATTCACCATATTTATACACCAGGTATGCATTGGGTTTTACCTTGGCGCCGGCATCCGCAAAATTGATGAAGTAAGGATAGTTGATATCGACTTTGTAAATAAAGCTTCCCATATTCCGGACGAGCGGATCGGAAAAAACGTCAACCGCTCCTTTTGTGGCCTTATTCAGCAAATACAGAGCTTCGTAATGACTGGCTGCAGCCATGCCCCAATAGCCTGGCCCCTCGTTGCATCCCCCGTCGTCGCCGTAGTGGTCGGTGAACTTGTCCAGTGAGGTCATTACCTTGTAAACTCCTTTTATCCGCTTTTGCTGATCGTCTTCAGAAAGCAACATTACCGCCAGTACATGACTGTTGCAATACGGGTTCCAGTTGCCTACAATATTTCCTTTCAGAGCCATCCAGCGAAAATCATCACGCGTATAAAACGGATCCAGTACCCTTCTTTTAATTTCGTAGTCGATCCGCTGTACAATAAACGGATTTACCTTATCAAATTCGTCCTTGAAATAGTAACGGATCCAGGCTAAAAGATGTGCACTTCCTGCTGAATGCAAATCAATGATCGGTTCGGCATAATTGGGAAGCCCCTCTCCTGTTACCTGCGCTTTAATATGTGCTGCCGAAGTCCAGCTTGTCATTTCACACATCGCCCAGACCCCGTTGACCAATTGATCCGTAAAACGACCTTTACCTTCCATTAATTCTGCAAGAAAAAGCTCGCGAAGCGGGTCAATAATCCCTGACAAATAGCGGTTATTGATCTGGCGGTTACCCGACCTGTTAAACTCCAGATAAGTGGTTGCAGGAACCGATTTCCATTCGTAAGAAAGATACCCTTCGGCTTTGTCAATGTATTTTTCGCGAATTTGTCCGGGCACACGTTCCCAACCCTGCCTGTCGGAATAAGCAGGGAATTGCACCCAGCCTGTTCCTTTCACCAGGTTTTGTTTTACAAATTCTTCATCGTATTTACCTGTAAGCAAATTTCGGGGTTTACTTTGCTGTGCTGCGGCTACAAATGATAAAAAAAGGCAAATAACGGTGACAAAAAGGAATCCGATCCTTATTCCGGCTGTCCGGCGGAACTTAAATTCAATACCGCAACGCACCATCATCTTGCCATTTATATCTTCCATATCTTTAAAATTAGTCATATTTTTTTTAAGAAGTTGATCATCTTTTCTCTCATGACATTCGTCAGGCGGTTAATTTCCAGCGGGGTTTCAAATTGAAGATCTTCTTCAGAGCCGTATAAAGAATAGATCCTTTTAACCGCTGACATCGTTCCCTTTACTGTTTCTGGATTCGCGTGGCGATCGAGTTCGGGGGCGATCACCATCAACGGCCGCGGGGCGATACAGGCCAGTATCTCCGGGAAATCAACCGGTACAGATTCCGGATCGTCGGTCCACAAACCAAGCCTGGGAATAAACCCGTGTAAATGGCATACTATTTTGATCTCCGAAGGATATGCGGTGCTCCTCCATGGCGTGAACCCCGCAAGAGCAACAACTCCTGCAACCCGCTGGTCAATTGAAGCCGAAAGTAAAGCGACAGTTCCACCGATTGAATTTCCCAAAAGAAATATCTTATCCGGGTCGATAGAATCGAAGGTTCCGAGGGCATCCACGCAGGCCCGGACATCTGTAATCATTTTTCCCATTTTTGACCAACCGGGATATCGCCGGTAAAAAAAAGTGCCTTCTTCAATACGGGTGCCAAAACCCATCATATCGATGGCCAAAACAGCAAAGCCGTTGTCGATAAACGACTGGAACAGTGAGGTGTTGTACTCACAGTTATTGGACGTATATCCCCAGGTAAAACCATGAGCGTGCGCATATTGGTGAAGAAAAATAACCACCGGAAATTTTTTGTCATGATTACCATTAGAGCGGACTTGCGGGCAATACAAATAACCGGGCAAGTGATCGCCCATCGAAGTATAGGGACCAATTTTTATTAAATTGCACCGTTTCACATCAGGGCGGATCAGGATCTGATCGATCCAGTCAACACGCGACGGATGTGTTTCTGCAACCTGATCGGGTACGACTCCCGGAGGCTCATCACCCAGCAGCCAGATAAGATGACTGCGAATCTGACTCTTTTGTTTCTCAATGGATGGAAGATCGTTGCCTTCAGACAGATATTCCGGCTGTATTTCATCTTTCCGCAAATCAGCGCCCTGAACAGTCTTCCAGTCTTCAAAATCCCAGTCGTAAAATGTCTTGTTCTCCCAGGGTATTTGCTTCCTGCCGAATTTTACATCCAGAAAATCAATGCACCGTTCCACATCCCTGGCTGCAAGTGCATGGTTACCCATACGCGGGAATATGCCGATATTCTCCTCTGCATTTAAAAACCGGTAAACTTTTTTCACCGACCGGTAACACTGTTCATTTGCCCACGGACTGACTTGCCGCTCCACATACGAATAATGGATCAGCAACGGACGCGGGGCAATCAGCGCAAGTAACAGGTTTTGGTCTACCGGCAGCTTGTCTTCCCTGCCAAAGAAAAACCGCAACCGGGGATGGAACCAATGGGCAGACTTGGATGCCATATCATCGAGGGTTTGCGTACAAAATGGAGGATCGGAATAACGGTAGGGGGTTACACCTCCGGTACCGCTGCTGCAGGTGACCACAGCAGTTATCCTTTCATCAAAAGCGGCTGCCCAAAGAGCCTGCTTCCCGTTTCTTGAATGTCCCGTAATGGCGATCCGGCCACGGTCAACATCCAGGCGGGTATACAAATAGTCAACGACCCTGGATGCTCCCCAGGCCCGCCGCATCAGGCAGGTAAAATCATAATCGGGATACAGTACCTGGTAACTTTGTGTCTCATCTTTAATATCGGATGCGGCATAGACGCAAGCCAGGTAACCGCGTCGCAAGGCCAGTTGGGCCCAGTCCCGATGTGTTCCCTGGGTCAGGTAAACAGGGAATGGTCCTTTACCTGACGGCACAAAAAGTTCACAAGTCATTTTCCCTCTTCCTCCGGGTCCAAAATGCAATTCAACGGTTTGAACCCTGGCCCCGTTTTCTTCCCGTTCCTGCAAAACTTTGTACATCAGGTTTGTCGGAGCAGGTGGTCTTTCTCCTGAAACCCAGTACTGGTATTCGTTCCTGATCCACGCTTTCTTTTTTCCCCACTGAGCGGCTGAGGTGATGCCTTTTCCATCAATCGTTAACGGGTCCGGCAAATCATAACAGGAGGGCAGGGAATTAAAATCCGGAGGTAACTCACCTGTCCGCTTTTGCCAGTCAAGCCAGGTACTGTCCCGGATGCTCACCCGACGGCTGGTTTCTGCACGATGGTCGCGGGGATCGTTGATCTGAAGTTGTTCCATCAAATATTTTTCCCTGCCACCTGTTCCCGGTTGTGCCGACAGTGTCAACGAATAATGAACCAATAGTAAAATAAGTCCCCTTTTCATAAGTTATTTTCTTAAAACTGTATTGCTTACTCCCTAATAAAAAAAACGGACTCGTTTCTCAGAAAATTTAAAGCATTTCTGATTGGGGTACCTACCGTGTTTTCTGAAATTTCAAGTTTTTCTGCAATTTCTTTGTAGCTAAACCCCTCGAATCTGCCCTTTCACCCTTTTCCACCTTTTTGCCATTCGCGTAAATAGGCTTTATAATTATGATATAATATTTCTGTCCCGGGGTGACCGATGTTTACCAAAGGAGTATGCCTGTTCATAATTCCCTGATATTGATAACAAATCAGTTTTTTTACCAACGGTCGCTGCATCTCAATCTGTTTTCGGATCCGCTCGATGGGACCTGCAATACAACGCGGACGCCCGTCCGGCCCCTTCTCCCGGCCAAATGTTTCTACATTGCTCCATAGTTCAACTCCCATATCCTCCAAGGGTTTGCGCAATATTTTCAGACCATTGACGTGTTTTTCCACCCGAGCCAAGGCTTTATTAATATCCTGGTCCCGTCCCCCGCAATCCTGAGCCGCCAGAATATCAATCCCCATCCGCTTCACCTGCCCCGGAAGCTTAACAAATTGATCCTCTTCCAACCAATAAAATGCCGGTGATGCCAGTAATTTCACGTTCCCAAGTGCCGGACGAATATAATCGCCGATCAATTTTTCATATAATTCTACCTGGTCTTCTTTAAAATTAACCTCATAAGCAATATATAACCCGGCAAAACATTTCCTTTGACCAAAACGATCTACCAAGGCTTCGGCCAATGCCGTATTCCAACGGAACCAGCTTTCCGGCCAAGGTTTTTCCATACGTGCATAATCCCTCACCTGGCTGACGCGTCCCCTGAAGCCCACTCCCAAAAAAACCTGCATCCCTAATTTTTCTATTTCTTCGACACATATACCCAGAGGATCTTCACAACCAAACCGCAGAGGAAGTCCTACTGTCTTTTCGTATCCGGGAAAAAAAGGCCGGCCCCAGTCAGCAGCAGACACACAAATTGCCGTATCCATCCCCATATCCCACATATCCTGTATCATCGCCCTCCAGTTTTTTTCTTCCCAGAAACGGCAACGGTCCGTCCAGTATGCAGCATCCCACGAATTCACATGAATCAGATCAAAAAAGCTTCCACTGATAGGACCCGCCTGAAACAAAGCCATAGGCATATTTGATTTAGCTCCATCCACTCCCAAACTTACAGGAGCTATCAATCCTGACGCTGCCGCCACTGATCCTGTACATAAAAAGGTTCGTCGATCCATTTTTATTTCGTTTAAAGTCATTACCTTCATATTTTGAGTACATCCAAAGAATCACTCCTTCGCATATACTATTTTCCCTGCAACCATCCACTCGTCGACCGTCGTCCTGTTTCCGGGAACAGCCAACCAATCCCTCATCTGTTTCAGTTCCTGAATGGCCAACCGGTTGGAGGTAACAAACCTAAAACAATAACTCAAAGGCAAGCTGATCATTTGCTTTCAGCCTTGCTGTAAGGTCCTTATCGCTATGAAGATCAATTTTTTTCAAAGTAAGGTTTATAAGGCGCTGTCAAACCACAATCATTTTATTCTGCTGTTAACCTGAACACTTTACTGGTCAGTTGTGTAAACGACGAAGTTTTAATGCCCGCCTTCATCAGAAAATCGCCGGACAAGCTTTTCCCGT
>CAZOYZ010000023.1:0-20641 GCA_964584045.1 uncultured Prolixibacteraceae bacterium
CTCAAAGCCCGTATTATTTTTTTATTGATCTGTGGATCATGCTGAAAACGATCCCTGCTGTTTTTCAAAAGGAAAATGTGTAACTGCATATTTTCTCGCCTTCCCGGCGAATGAGTTTGCTCATTCAAACCTTCTGTTTGCTAAAAGGTTATGCTGGTTGCTAGGAACATACGAGATATAATTGTATTTTTGACGAAAATATCAGATTAACTATGAAGCAGGCAACGAACGTGATTTTGATTTTAATCTTTTTGCTGAATGCAGTTTCTTGTGTGAAAGACAAAGCAGAAGAAATGGCAGAAAAAGCGACCACCTTTGAAGATATCAGTGTACCGGAAAATTTTGATTATTCCAGCACAAAGACGGTTACAGTGAACGTCAAAGTAACTGATCCTGAAGTGTTGACAGCTTATAAGTATGTCGTTAAGATTTACGATGTAAATCCCTCTGAAGGAGGAAAACTGCTCATTACAGGCGCTGTGAACACCGATGACTACACCTATTCTCCCAAAATTACCGTTCCAACCAGTACCACTCAGGTATGGGTGGCAATTTACCTTGGGAGCAAACTAACCCAGGAAGGTTATCAACCCTTGTGACAAAACCGGTAATTTCAGACCTTTAAACTACGCAACATGAGACACTTTAAGAAATACACCTTACTTTTTATTTTTAATCTGGCTTTCATACTTGCTTTCGGCCAGAGTAAGCCTTACGATACCTCCGGTTATACCACGCTTACGGGGAACAAGGATATCAGCGGAAACAATAAATATATCATTCCGTCCGGAGGAACTTGGTCGGGAGGAATCACGGTTAACAACAAAGAAACAATGTCTTTGATCATCGAAGGAACTGCGACTGTCTCCTGGGTCAGCCTGAAAGCGAATTCCGATTTTTCGATCATCGTCGGAACAAGCGGGATAATTAATTACAGTACCTTCAGCAGCGAAACATACTATACGCTGACCAATTATTCAACCTCTTTTACATTGTCCAACATAGGCGGAACGTTGATCAACTACGGAACAATCACCGGAAATCCAAATTTTCAGGTGTATTCAAAAGGGACGCTTGAGAACTACGGTACGGTCAATACCACAAACCTTGAAGTGACGGAAATACTGAAGAACTACGGGACCATTAATGTTTCAGGCCAATTACAAGTAGACAATACGGCAACACTGGATAACAGTTGCAAGATCATCGTGAAAGGAAATCTGATCATTGATAATTCGCTGATCATGAGAGAGGGTGCTTTTATGGAAGTTCAGTCGAAAACCACATTTTACAGCAGTTCTTCCATGACATTTGAAAAAGATGCCTATCTCAAAACGAAAGACGTCTGGACATGGGGACATAAGGTTGCCGGACCTTCGTCAGGGCACGCCGTTTTGCAGTATTTTGGCAAACTGGAGGGAAGTATGCCTAAATTCTCAGATTATAATATCTATTTTGTCGATTCAAGGGGTTACCAGGACGGAACACCCATAAGCTACTCGATTACTGCAGACGATTGTAATCCAGGGTTTGGAGTGATTAGCGATGACCCGGATGGGGATGGTATTCCCAACGACCAGGATGAATTTCCCGATGATGCAACCCGTGCTTTTATTACTTATTATCCTGCCGCCCCCGGTACGTGGAATACTTACATGTTTGAGGATTTATGGCCTGTTTTTGGAGACTATGATTTCAATGATCTTGTTGTAAAATATCAATACGAGTACTATTTGAATGCGGACAACGAGGTCGTCGATCTGATCGCGCATTTTCAGGTTATGGCTTCAGGAGCAGACTTTGCCAATGGCTTTGGATTCAAGCTTGACATCCCCAACGCGTCCGTTATCGACGTTAAAGATTATGTTCATTCCGGATCCGTCACCCTGAATGGGAATAACACCGAGAAGGGCACAAGCGACGAAGCTGTAATCATCGTTTATAACAATCTTAAAGCTTCGTTGGGTAGCAGTATGTTTAATGTCAATCATAAAGGCACAACTCAAACCATAGACCCCATAGCCGTTCATGTTTATCTCAATAAGGTCAGTCAGGCAGATGTCAGCACGATCAATCCTTTTATTTATGTGGATCAGAACCGTGGACGGGAAATTCATTTGATGGGTTTCGCACCTACCTCCAAAGCAGACAACAAACTATTCGGTACAGGTAATGATAGTTCAAGTGGTGGGGTGTACTATCGTTCAACACAAGGATATCCGTGGGGATTAGATGTCCCGGCCGATGTACGTCATATGCTGGAAACTATTGATTTCACGATTGGGTATCCCGATTTTATAAATTGGGCTGAATCAGGGGGAACACAATATACGGACTGGTATCGTACCAATCTGTACACACCGGTACTTTACTGACTTTGATTTTTACTCCTGAAATTGGAAGGACCGCCAGATATCAGGATTATCAAATCTTTCTTTCTGTAGTTATCAACACCATTCAGCATATTCACTTAAGAATGAATACACTGGCTGGTGTTGATAAAAAGATTTTTCATATTTCCCAAAAAAATGTATCATTGTAAATAATAAACAAGCTGGAACATGTAAAGAGTTCTTATTAAAGATGTTCGTTTACCTCCTGATAGTCATAGTGATTAATATTCTGATTGATATAAATTATGAAATTATGAAATTATGAAGGTTGCATTTTTAAAATAAACCGATTGTTGGTTTTTCAGCATTAACTGTTTTTTGACGCATTATTGCTTATATGAAAAGTCTCAGGATACTTCCATGTGTATTTATAGGTTTTATGTCAGTTGCGGTGGCACAACAGAATGATTTATCGGATTTTAAGACAAGTGATTACAGCAGCTTACAGCTTCCCCCTTTGAGTCTTCTGTTTGAGAATGCAAAAAAAAGTTCCACCGTCGAATTCTTTAATGTACGGAAAGAAGAGCAGGAAAGTATGCTGAAGACCGAAAAGCGCAGATGGCTGGAATACTTCAGAGGAACCGGCAGTTACCAGTACGGAAAAACCGGGGTTCTTTCTTATTCGGAAAACAATCTAAGTCTTTTCCAGTATTCTGATATTGAGCAGAGTTACTATAATGCCGGAGTAACAGTATCCGTGCCGCTCAGTGATATCTTTGATCGTAAAAACAAGGTAAAACGACAACAGCTGGCCGTACAGGCAATGCAACTGGAAGCTGACAGGTGGCTTGATGAGCAGAAATTGCGGATTATTGAAGCATACACTTCGGCCGAACAATATCTGTCTGTTTTGAAAGTAAAAATTGAAGCATTGGCACTTGCAGATGCCCAATATAAACTTGCGGAAAGTGATTTTGTAAACGGAAAAATCAGTGCGCATGAGCTAAATATTCAAAAGGGATTTCAGGCTTCTGCACGTAGTGATTATGAGCAAAACAGGGCTTTTTTAAATAAAGCGCTTCTCCAGTTAGAGGTACTTTCGGAAACAGAAATTATCAATAAGTAAGCAAACAGGAGATTATGGAACTAATTTCTTACCTTTTTCGTTTTATATATCGCATAAAGTGGTGGCTGATCATCATACCGCTCCTGGTAACCTTACTTTTTATTCGTTTGACAAAAAACCTCCCAAGATCGTACGAAGTAAAAACAACGATATACACAGGGGTAATGTCCGGTTTTAACGTTCGTGAAGACGGAACGGTCCAGAATATTAATGTCGTTAATAATACCATCGATAACATCATTAACGTAATTACCGCACAAAGTACCCTGCGCCGTATTTCCATGAGGCTATTCCTGCAGCATATGATTCATGGTGACCCGAATAAAGACAACGATTATATTTTGGCAAGAAACTATAACCATCTGTTAAGTATTACACCCGAAGCAGTAAAAAAGCTGATTGACAAGGATACAGATGAAGAAGTTATTCTTCAGCGTTTGTTTGAATATGCTGATGCAAATACGGAAAACTTCCTTTATGGGCTGTTTCACTGGGCTCCTCCTTATTACAGTTACGATGCCTTAAGTAAAATAACCGTCATGCGACTCGGCAACAGCGATATGCTTGAAATTTCCTATTCCACTGACGATCCCGGAATCACCTACCATACGTTGCTTTTGCTGAATGAAGAGTTTATGAGGCAGTATAATGATCTGCAATTTGGAGAAACTGACAAAATTATTCGTTTTTTTGAAGAAGAATTAGCAAAAACAAAAAGAAAGCTTGAAACATCGGAAGATTCTCTGACACAATACAATATCCAAAAGAAGATCATAAATTATGATGAGCAGACACGACATCTGGCGGCCCTAAGCCGGGATTTTCAGTTACAGCTCGAAGAAGTATTCCTTCAATATAACAGTTCGGAGGCGTTGTCAGACGAACTGGAAAGAAGGATCGGGGAGCATGCGAAATTATTGCGTAACAATGCTGTGTTCGTAACCAGATTACAGGAAATATCAGATCTCTCGACCAAGGTCGCCCAGTACGAGGCTTTCCGGAACGATTCGACCGCACGTCAAAAAAATGAACTCGAGTTATTAAGAAAGCAATTGAAGAAAAAGGAGGACGATTTCAGGGCCTTTTCCGATTCGTTCAATATCTGGAAAAGTTCGAAAGAGGGTTTTCCAAATGTAGATATGATTACACAGTGGTTATCCGAAACTTTACGATTGGAAGAGGCAAAGGCCAAATTAAAGGTCATGGAAAAATGGCAAGGCGAACTTAATCAAGAATATGTTTATTATTCGCCTATTGGATCGACAATAAAAAGAAAGGAAAGGGAAATTGATTTTACCGAAGCTTCTTATCTGGAAATTCTTCATAGTTTGAATACGGCCAGATTACGGCAAAAAAGCTTGCAAATGACCTCTGCCACGTTACGGGTCTTGAACCCGCCTACATATCCCCTTTCGTCTGCTGCAACCAAACGGAAAATAAAGGTCTTGACCGGCTTTATTGCAAGCTTCCTGTTCATATTCGGTTACTTCTTGCTCATCGACCTGTTGGATCATACACTTCGAAGCAAGACGCGGGCTGAACGAATCACAACCGGCCGGGTAATTGGAGCTTTTCCAGGCAATAATCTTTTGAGGCATCGGGGCTACATGAAAAAAATTAACGAAATCGCGGCGAAATCGCTCGGAAACATGCTACTGCGCTACTTACGCCGGAACAATGAATTAATTGTAAACCTGATAAGTATTGAAAAAGGAGAGGGAAAATCATTTATAGCCGACCAACTGACCTCCCATTATACCTCACTTGGTTTAAGGGTAAGAAAACTTTCGTGGAATTCTGATTTCACACCGGCTTCGCAGGACTATCTGTTTGCGGAAAAGCTGGATGATTTTACTCCGAAAAACGGGGAGCAGGTTACGTTCGTCGAGTATCCACCCCTGGAAGAATCGGCAATACCGGAAAGCCTTTTGCAGAATGCCTGCATTAATCTGCTGATTATACGTTCAAACCGGGCCTGGAGGGACGTTGACAGGGTCTTGTTTAAAAATTTAAGTGATCAAACGCAGGATGTACCGCTTTACCTTGTACTTAATAAAACAAAACGGGAAGAGACTGAGTACTTTACAGGGCTTTTACCTCCACACACCCGGATAAGAAAATTCATTTACCGCATCAGCCAGCTTGGATTTACTTCGGTCGATTAGCTGATCAAATAACACGTGGTTATGGAAGAAGGGAGCCGCATATCTTTTTTACAGTCTTTACTTTATATAGGATTGGCGATCGGATTGTTTCTGGTTGGCTATACCAATATCCACTCCAGTCTTCCCCTGAGTATCCTGATCTCAATTATGCCACTGTCTCTCCTGGCCTTCTTTTATCTGCTAAAGAATCCCTTTCACGCTTTTATTGCCTTTTTCGCTCTGAATTACGCAATTATGGGCATTGTACGGTATTTCCCCGTACTCCTTGGCGGAATATTTATGGATGCAATGGCTGTTTTAACTTTTGCAGGATTAATCGTCCAGTCACAACGTGGAGGCGTGCAATGGAACTTCCTGAAAAACGGCCTTATCATAGTCGTATCAATCTGGTTGTTTTTTTGCATATTAACTATTCTCAATCCTTTGTCTCCGGTTGAAGCATGGATTAAAGGGATCCGGAGGACGGCATTCTACTTGTTCGCTGTTCCTATTCTGACCTGTCTCATCATTGATCATTACAAAAAACTCAGGGTCATCCTGATCCTGTGGTCTGTCTTTGTTTTGCTCTCTGTAGTCAAAGTGCTTATTCAAAGATACGCAGGCTTTGACGCCGGTGAAATCAGGTGGCTGTATGTGGAAGGGAATGTCAAAACGCATATTATTTATTCAGGAGTCCGCTATTTCTCCTTTTTTTCAGATGCAGCTAATTATGGATGCGGTATGGCCGTGGCGATGGTTTTCTTTTCCATTTGGGCGTTATATACAAAAAATAAGGCACTACGGATTTATTTTATTATTGTTTCTGTTTTTGCAGCTTATGGTATGTTTATGTCAGGCACAAGAGTGGCGATTGTCATTCCTTTCGTAGGCTACTCCCTTTTCGCCGTTTTAACCAGGAACGTTAAGGTAATCATCGCCGGAGCGGTCTTAGTCATAGGAGCTTTTGTATTTCTTAACTACACCACTTACCTTCAGGGAAACAGTTACGTTCGTCGTATGCGAACAGCTTTCCACCCGGAACAGGATGCGTCATTTTTGGTTCGGGTGGAAAATCAACGGATCATGAGAGCTTACCTGGCAGACAAACCCTTTGGAGTGGGCCTCGGAACAGCAAAAGCAGCAGAATACTCCCGTGCTGAGATATCCAAACTTCCGACCGACTCCTGGTTAGTTATGGTATGGGTTGAAACCGGAATTGTCGGGCTCGTGCTCTATATCTGCGTAATCGCCTACATCATTGGCAAAGGTATTTATATGGTGATGTTTAAAATAAAGGATAAAGAGGTGCTGGCCATACACGCGGCGTTGTTATCTGCTATTCTGGGGATATATGTAGCTTCTTATGCGAATGAGATCGTTGCTCAGTTTCCTAACGGACCTATCATTTATATGGGAATGGCACTTATTTTTATGTCAGAACGATATGACCGGCAAGTTGAAGAGCAAAAACAAATTAAATCTTCTCCAAATGGAAGAAAGTCCTGAGTTATCGATTATCACCGTTAACTATAATGGGATAAAAGATACCTGTGAGCTCATTGAATCATTAAAGACTCATGTTACCTTGTCTTTTGAACTTATCGTTGTCGATAATGCTTCTTCATCCAATGAAGCAGATCAAATTCAAAAATTATATCCATGGATTACCCTGATTAAAAATAAAGAGAATCTCGGGTTTGCCGGAGGCAATAACAGCGGCATAAGAATTAGTAAAGGAAAATTCATCCTCTTATTGAACAATGATACGCTCATCAAAGACGACTCTTTTCATTTTCTTATCGAAAGGCTCAACTCTGATCCGTTAATAGGAGGAGCTTCTCCCAAAATAGCGTTTGAATTTTCACCTGGGATCATTCAGTTTGCCGGTTATACCCGTTTATCGGGCATCACATTGCGTAACCGAACAATCGGCTTCGGGATAGAAGATAACGGACAGTTTGATGTAGCAAAAATGACTCCTTATTTGCATGGAGCCGCCATGATGCTGAAAAGAGAGGTCATTGAAAAAACGGGGTTAATGCCTGAAATTTATTTTCTTTACTACGAGGAACTGGATTGGTGTGTAAAAATGACAAAAGGAGGCTATCAGCTTTATTATGAACCCGGATGTACTGTTTACCACAAAGAAAGCCAAAGTACCGGGCAGGATAGTCCTCTCCGTACGTTCTTTATTACCAGAAACCGTTTATTATTCGCTTTCAGGAATCTTGAAGGCATGTCCAAATATTCATCCATTATTTATCAACTCTCGGTTGCGCTTTCCAAGAACATCCTTTTACTTCTTTTTAGAGGACGGACGGATCGGATAAAAGCAACGTTTTCCGGTATTTTTAGTTTTTTGTCTCTAAAAAATAAAATCGCTTGACATGGAACTGAGCTACGCCTTGAACATCATTGAAAATATTTGTTTTGCTTACCTGGGGTTCTCTGTTTTTTATCTCTTCATATTTGCCTTTTTCTCCAGGTTCAGAAGAGGAGATCAGTATCCGCCTGTTACCCGGATAAACCGGATATTAGTGCTTTTCCCTGCGTATAAGGAAGACCGCGTCATTGAATCTTCCCTTCAATCATTCTTTAGTCAGAAATACCCTAAAGAAAAGTATGAGGTTGTGGTAATCTCGGATCAGATGAAAGAAGAAACAATCAAACGGATCTCCCAATTTTCGCGAGTGCTTCAAGTCGATTTTGAAAACAGTTCGAAGGCCAAGGCTCTGAATTTCGCGATGGCGTGCCTCAAGGATGAGCGGTATGAGATCGTCGTTATTCTGGATGCAGATAATACCGTTGAAACGGATTTTTTGGATCAGATTAACCGGGCTTACCAGGCAGGGGCCATGGCCATTCAGGCCCACCGGCAAGGAAAAAATTTCAATACCGACATCGCGGTACTGGATGCGGTCAGCGAAGAAATGAACAATTCTTATTTCCGGAAAGGACACGTTTTTCTTGGTCTGTCTTCTGCACTAAGCGGATCCGGAATGGCTTTCGACTATGAATGGTTCAAAGAAAACATCAAAAAAGTATCCTCTGCAGGCGAAGACAAGGAAATAGAGATCCTTCTTCTGAGACAACGGATCTATATTGAATATCTTCAGGATGTCGCTGTTTACGATGAAAAAGTGCAGAACAGCTCTGCTTTCTATAAACAACGGCAACGATGGCTTGCAGCACAGTACGGTTCTTTAAAAACCGCCATACATGATTTGCCCTACGCCTTGTACACCTGGAATATTGATTATACCGATAAACTTTTACAATGGATCATGTTCCCCAGGTTACTTTTGTTGGGATTTATTTTTGTATCTTCGGTAATCATTTCCTTTATCAACATGGAATCTGCACTTAAATGGTGGGGACTTCTTTTTCTCCTGCTGCTCACGTTTGGACTGGCAATCCCAAAAAATCTGGATAACAGGGCTTTGGAAAGAGCTGTCAGCAAGATCCCGCTGCTGTTTATTCTGATGTTTATCAACCTTTTCCGTTTGAAAGGAGCAAATAAAAAATTTATTCATACCAGTCATGGAGAATCCTAAAATTAGTGTCATTATTCCGGTTTACAATACGGAAGAGTATGTGCAGGATGCCATTATGAGCATTGTAAATCAGACGTTAAAAGAAATTGAGATCATTGTCGTTAACGATGGTTCAACAGATAACAGTTTACAAATAATAAAGGAACTTGCAAAATCCGATACCCGGATACAGGTTTATTCTCAGGAAAACCAGGGACAGGCAATTGCCCGTAATTATGGATTAAAAAAAGCCAAAGGACAGTATCTTTACTTTATGGACAGCGATGATCTGCTGGAAAAAGAAGCATTTGCCTGTTGTTACGAAAAATGTGAGAAGGAAAAGCTCGATTTTGCTTTCTTTGATGCTGAAGTTTTCGGTGATACGAAATGGACATCTTCTTTTTTTGACTATGACCGTTCAAAAACTGTAAAAAACGACATTTATACCGGAACGGAAGTACTGGATCTTCTTTTGGAATTTGGCGTATTCCGCTCACCCTTATGGCTTTATCTCGTGAAGTCCGACTTTGTCAGGCATGCAGGTTTAAGCTTTTATCCAGTCAGACACGAAGACCTTTTGTTTTCTTCGTTTGTTCACATTTATTCACAACGCGTGGGTTACCTTTCCCACAAATTTTTCAGGCGCAGGTTACGACCCAATTCTGTAATGACAACCCGGTACTCGTCGGAAGATATATATGCTTATCTGACAATAATCGGCGAACTATCCAAAGCCAAAACAGAGAACACCCGCCGGATTACTGATAAACTGATCGGATATATTCTCAACCCGGCTATGTACAATGCCAGGACTTTACCCTTCTCTGAAAGGGTGCGGGTATTCAATACCTGCGCTGCCAAGTCCTATCTCAAATTTATCACATTAAAAAACAAGACCGTGTTCCTGTTCCCTTTTACGGTGAATTTAAAATCTTTTTTCAAAAAGAAGAATGACAGGCACAACTAAGAGACAGCTTATTTCAGGGATCACCTATACGGCTCTTTCAAAATACGCCGGAATGGTCATCTCTCTGGTGGTTACCGGAATACTGGCCCGCCTGATCACTCCGTCAGATTTTGGAGTTGTTGCAGTTGCCACGGTTATCATTACATTTTTCGGAATGTTCAGCGATCTGGGGATCGCGCCCGCGATCATTCAAAACAAAGATCTCGACAAGGATGCGCTGTCAGACATTTTCTCGTTTACGATATGGGTAGGCATTGTCATTTCTCTTTGTTTTTTCTTTTCTTCGTGGTTAATTGCGGATTATTACGACTCTCCGGTTTTAAAAGGAATTTGCCAGTTGCTTTCCATTGACCTTCTTTTTGCTGCCATAAACATCGTCCCCTATGCACTATTACTGAAGAATAAAGAATTTAAATTTATCGCATACCGGAGTATGTTCGTCCAGGCCATTGGCGGAACCATTTCCGTTTTGGCAGCTTTATACGGAGCCGGACTTTACGCCTTGATCATCAATCCGATCTTTTCGAGCGTCTTCATCTTTATGATTTGTTTCAGGAGGCATCCTCAAAAATTTAAACGACACCCTAATATCATTTCCATTCGTAAAATTTTTTCGTTTTCCAGCTACCAGTTTTTGTTCAATCTGATCAACTATTTCAGCAGGAATTTGGACAAGTTACTGATTGGGAGATACCTTGGACTCTCAGCATTGGGATACTACGAAAAATCTTACCGGCTTATGATGCTGCCCCTCCAGAACATAACTCACGTGATTACGCCGGCAATGCATCCGGTTTTTTCCGAGCTTCAAAATGACCTCGCCCATCTTTCCGAATCATATTTGAAAGTGGTTCGCCTGATGGCATTTATCGGATTTCCTCTTTCTGCTTTTTTATGGTTTACGTCGGATGAACTCATCATGCTTATTTTTGGAGATCAATGGGAAAAATCCGTACCTGTATTTCAAATTTTGTCTTTAACGGTAGCAATTCAAATCATATTATCAACATCAGGCTCAATTTTTCAGGCAGCAAACGACACGCGGAACCTGTTCATCAGTGGTCTGTTGTCGGCCGTCATCATCATCGCAGGTATGCTCCTGACCATTTTTGTCTTTAAAACGCTCGAAGCTGTGGCCTGGGGATTTTTTATTTCGTTTTTTATCAATTTTATTCAGTGCTTTATCCTGATGTTTAAATCAACACTCAGGCAAAACATGTTACCGTTTTGGAAGCAATTGTGGTCACCCCTTATATTGGGCCTGATCCTGGCCGTCTTCTTTTCTTTTGGATCACCCATCTTCGAAAAGACCAATCTGTTAATCAGCCTGATACTGAAAGGTACACTCCTGCTTACCGTGTGCGGTTTGTACATCCAGTTGACCGGCACATATGATCTTTTTGAAAAAATCCGGCTTCTGCCTTCATTGATAAACAAATCAAAACCTTCTAAATGATGAAAGCGATTTTCCTGATTTTTCATGATTTTTCTGAGGGTTCCGGGATCAGTAAAAAGATCAGGAGCCAGCAGGAGGCACTAAGGCAATGCGGACTTGATATTAAGCTGTGCTTTCTTACCATAGATCAGGATGGATATCACAAGAGAATGCTGGAACAGGAAGTGCTGGAAAACTATGGGAGGGGAATAACAGCAAAAATAAAAAAGCGCTTCTGTTATTCGGAACTGAAAAACTATATCTTGAAAAACGGGGTCAAATTTCTTTACATCCGTTCTTCACACAACGCCAACCCATTTCTGGTTCGCCTGATAAAAAAGATAAAGGACGCGGGTGTCAAGTCGGTCATGGAAATCCCTACTTTTCCATATGATCATGAATATCAAAATGTTTCAGCAAGTGATCGTATTCGTTTTTACGGAGACAAGCTATTTCGGCATCAACTGTCACGATACCTTTGCCGTATTGTGACCTTCTCCAACGATAAGACGATTTTTGGCACTCCGACAATCAACCTTTCAAACGGGATCGACTTCAGTCAAATCAAGCAAAAAGGCCCTGTTCCGCCATCGAAAAACGTCATTCGTTTAATCGGAGTTGCAGAGATCCACTTCTGGCACGGCTTCGACCGGGTACTGACAGGGTTAGCGCAATACTACAGGAAACCGTTCACAAGAAAAGTCCTTTTTGAAATAGTCGGGGACGGAGTTCCTGAAGAAATGGTCAGTCTGAAAAAAATTGTTGCAACCAATCATCTGGGGGAATATGTAACCTTTCACGGGGTGAAGTCAGGAAATGAACTGGACCGGCTGTTTGAAGAGTCGCATATCGGCATTGGCAGCTTAGGCCGTCACCGAAGTTGCATCACGCATATCAAGCCATTGAAAAACAGGGAATATGCGGCCAGGGGGATTCCATTCGTATATTCTGAAATTGATGACGACTTTGAAAATATGCCGTATGTCATGAAGGCTCCGGCTGATGAAACCCCGCTCGATCTGGAAAAAATTATCGAATTTTATGACTGTGGAAAGTTTGAGCCTGCCACAATCAGGAACACTATTGCAGATACACTTTCCTGGAAAGTTCAGATGGAAAAGGTATTTGACACTGTTATGACGATATAAGATGGAAGTTATGCTATTTTAACAAACTATCATGGAAATTTATACTTTTGATCAGATTACATTATTAATCACCCATTACAACAGAAGCGCATCTTTGGAACGGCTGCTTCAGTCAATTGAGGATTTGCACCTGAAATTCCGGGAAACTATTGTCTCTGATGATGGCAGCAAAACAGAACATTTGCATTACTTAAACCGGTTGAAGGAAAAATACGGTTTTAAACTTATCTGTTCCGATAAAAACAAAGGGCTTGCCAATAACATAAATAAGGGACAGCAGGCAGTTAGTTCGCCCTATACACTTTATATACAAGAGGATTTTGTTCCTGCCAGATCATTTCGTGAACATCTGAAAAACGGACTGGAATTAATGGAAGAAGATCCTCTTATTGATCTTGTTCGTTTCTATGCTCATTACAGACATCCGTATCTTAAGCCTCTGAGGAATGGATTCTCCGAAATGAGATTTCAATTCTGGTCTCCCGGATCCAAACAATTCTGGTGTTATAGTGATAATCCGCATCTCAGGAGAAGTAATTTTCTGGAAAAATTTGGCTTTTACCGGGAGGGTATTGGTTCTGATAAAGCAGAGCTTCAAAAGGCCATCTCATTCCTGCAAAAAAAAGGGAAAGCTATTATACATGACGATTTTCGAACAATTTTTCTCCATGAAAATGATTCAGAGGAACCCAGTCAGGTTTCCAGAAAAAAATTCAGAAAGTTTCTTCAGGTAACTGATTTATTTTTGATTAAAACGGCCAGAACCACCTACAGAAATATTAAATTTAGAATTCAGTACCTTTTCTTTTGACATTTACGCGTTGTGATATGAAGATCCTGTATTATTTACCATCGTTGTACAACTCCGGGGGGCTCGAACGGATTATTACATTGAAAGCGAATTACCTGGCAGAACAGCTAAAGCATGAAGTCGTCGTCCTGACTTCTGAACAGCGTTCGAGACCAATTTATTTTCCGTTATCCGAAAAAATCAAGGCAATGGATCTGGACGTGCCTTTTGACAACGATTATCGTCAGCTGTTGTTACTCCGAATAGTAAAATATCCGTTTAAATATTATCTGTTTAAAAAAAGATTTTGCAAATTACTTTATCAATACAAACCGGATATTACAATCACTACACTGCGCCGGGAAGTGAACTTTATAAGCTCAGTCCGTGACGGAAGCGCAAAAATCGGAGAGTTTCATTTTACCCGTGCGCCCTATTTCTCCAACTTTTTGAAAGGAAATGCTTTTTTAAACAGAAAAGTAAACAAATACTGGGGAAAACATTACATTTCAAATCTTCAAAAATTAGACAGGATCATTCTTCTGACTCACCAGGAACTAGGCCAGTGGCCTGAATTAAACAACACGGTTGTTATTCCTAATCCGCTTGCATTCTTTCCTGACGAAGCTTCAACCTGCGAAACGAAAAAGGTAATTTCAGTGGGAAGATACGTTTTCGACAAAGGCTTCGATATGTTAATCGATGCCTGGAAAAAAGTCAATGAAAAACATCCGGACTGGATGCTTCATATTTACGGTGAAGGAGACAGAAAATCATTGAATGATCAAATTAATTTACTGCAGTTAAACGACTCCTGCTTTCTGGAAAAACCGGTCATCAATATTGAAAAAAAATATCTGGAAAGTTCTATATTTGTACTAAGCTCAAGACATGAGGGATTCGGCATGGTAATAGCCGAAGCAATGGCCTGTGGAGTTCCGCCTATTTCCTTTGACTGTCCGGGAGGGCCAAGAGATATTATCAAAAACGGAACTGATGGAATATTGGTCGAACATAAAAATATTCCGCTACTGGCTGAAAAGATCTGCTTCCTGATTGAAAACAAACCAGTTCGCATGGAAATGGGACAAAAGGCTAAAGCCAATATAGAACGGTTCAAAATAGAAAAAGTGATGGAAAAATGGCAGGAGTTATTCGAGTCATTGAAAAAATAGGTTCCTGATCTGATGTGAATATTGAAGAACCTATCGTTTTGATTAAGTTTCTCATCTGTTAAACCTTTAACTCGGTTATATGGCATGGTATTCCAGGTATTTGTCTGTATTTGAAAAAAAGTTTGATCTGGCGCCTGCTTCGGTCATTGAGGAGGTCAGGCAAAAACTAAAAAAAACTGAATGCGACAATCCAATCGCATCAGTCGTGGTCATTGCTCATAATGAGGAAACGAGGTTACTGAGCTGTTTGTGGTCGATCAGCGATAACATATGCCGCTATCCAATTGAGGTTATCGGTGTCAACAATAACTCCTCCGACCGTACGGCCGACGTGTTTGAGGCAGTTGGCGTAAAGACATTCTTTGAGGAAAAGAAAAGCTGCGGATATGCTCGCCGGTGTGGCCTGGAACATGCCAGGGGGAAATATTACATTTGCATTGACGCTGATACCATGTATCCGCCGATGTATATCCAGACTATGATCGACGGACTGGAAAAGCCCGGAGTGGTTGCGGTTTCAGCATTGTGGAGTTTCATACCTGATCGGAAACATCCCTGGCTCGGGTTGAAAATTTATGAATTTTTGAGAGATATTCACATCCGGCTTATCTATGTTAAACGGCCCGAATTGGGGGTGAGAGGTATGGTACTGGCATACCGGGCCGAATACGGCAGGAAAGTAGGCTACCGGGTATGGATTATTCGGGGCGAAGACGGGGCAATGGCACTGGGACTTAAACAATATGGCAAAATAAAGCTGATCACGAGTTCAAAAGCAAGGGCGGTAACATGCAGCGGAACGTTGGACGCTGAAGGTTCCTTATTCAACAGCTTTCGTGTCAAATCCATGAGAGCGATAAAAGGACTTCGTAAATATTTTACATCCCGTACCGAATATAAAGATCAGGAATCAAATCTTATAAAATGAGCCTTTATGAAAATTCGTTCTCCTTATGACCGGCAGGATTTACAAATCAACAAAAAAGACCGTGTCCTGGAAATCGGACCAGGTCACAATCCTTCCTTCAGGTCAAATGTTCTGGCCGAAAAATTTGTCGATACCAATTACCACCGGTGTGGAGATGTTAAAATATACCCCCATCAGACTTTTGTCAATGCCGATGGAGAAAATTTACCTTTCAAGGATAAGGAATTCGACTATACAATATGTTGTCACGTCCTGGAACACGCAGATAATCCGGTAAAATTCGTCAAAGAACAATGCAGGGTTTCTAAAAGAGGGTATATTGAAGCACCAAGCTTGATCGGAGAATATCTCTTTCCAAAAAAATCACATAAGTGGGTCATTCTTGAAATAGATAAAAAACTTGTTCTTTATGAAAAAGCAAAAATGTCAGAGAATTATGCGTGTGATTATGGAGAAGTATTCCTGAATTACCTGCCCTTTCAGTCTTTGGCCTACCGGTTGTTATGGTACACGCGGGGAAATATCATGAATGTTTGCTATGAGTGGAAAGACGATATTGAGATTATTGTAAATCCGGAAGATGAGTATTATTTGTCATTTTTTACAAAAAAATGGGACAGGCAAATGTCCGAAAAAATATTTCCGCCGCAGACACTTTTCAGGGATATCCGAAATACATTAAAGGCCATGTGTTACCTTTTGGTTAACACATTAAAAGGAAAAATAAGGAACCGCCATCCCTTGGATTTAAGCGAATACATGAAAATAAAAGGGAAAGACGCCCCTGATTAACGGTCACTGATGTTTTCAATGATTTCATACGTTAACGGCGACCTAAGTACTTCCGGCAAATATCCGCTCCAGGGCATGCCGGTTGGTGATTTTGGAATTAAGTATATATCTGTTAATTCCTTCTTCTTATCGTATTGTGACTTTGTATCAATCTTTTTCGATTTTAACGTTTTAGGGAGTTGCCACGGAAGTAAAAAAAAAGGTGCCCACACCCAGTAGAACCACAAAGACGGCTTATTTTTGGCTTTTTTCACTGCTTCTTTAGCTAACTCCGAACAAGCAACATGATCTGCGTACCTGTCAAGAAAGTGTGTGGCAAAAACAGCTTGAGGTACTGTCTCATCGATTATTTTAGAGAGTTTTTCAGACGCCTTCAAAAAAGAATTCTGTCCTGACGCCGGTATTCCGCCATCTTTCAAATGTAACCGATAAACTCGTTCTCTACTGATCATTAAGTCATTCAGAATCTTCTCTGTCAACAGGAAGCGTTCCTGTTTTATCCGGTCTTTATCCGGATGAGCATCAGACCCCTCCCCTTCAGTCAAGTAGACCATGTAAACCTTTCCTTCCCGTTGAAGAGTCTGCAAAATGATTCCGCCTAATCCAATAATCTCATCATCAGGATGTGGTGCCAGGACTAAAATGCGGTCGAATGCCACAGCCGTTTTTCTGGCAACAGTTGTAATCCAAATAATATTAAACCGAATTAACAAATTTCTTATTGCTTTCCTGGAAGCAGTTAAAATTTCTTTCATCATAACCTTACTCAATAGAACATGTTCAACCTCGAAAACAGATCCGGGATCACTGGCTGAAAAACCCGGACAGACCTGCCTGCCTTGTCCTCATTTAAACACCATTCCAAATTTAAAACATTATCCTCTGATTGTCTAGTATACTGAAATAATCAATAGCCGTATCCTGAAAATTTGGACATTCACTTTCAGGTTTGCTAAATGAAATAGATTATTTGCTAAGCAAACTTCAGCCTTCGTTGATAAAACAACAGTAAAAACCATAAAACATGAATTCTTTCTAACAGAATTTAAATAAAAAGTAATAATTTGCTTTTATTCGCAGACAACATTGATTTTTTGTAAATTTATAAAGAATTTGCGAATAAGGATAAAAGACAATATCACCTATTATATATTATAAAGATAAGCAGGGGTGTCCTGGCATTTACAAGAGGATTGCCAGGCATTTATCAAAAACTTTCAGGAAAATATGAAAAAATATCTAAGAGCGATTCAAACGATGTTTCCCTACTTGCAGGATGCTCGATTTAATATAACATCGTACCTTGTGAAGATAACCGGTAATCCGCAGGAAAAAGATTTTCTTTTACTTGCAAAATTTAAGCCCGCTCCGGATCAGGTGCTGGTTGATATCGGCGCTAACCGTGGATTAACCATCGTGTCCATATTGTTGTTTCGGCACATGGAGAATAAGATAATCGGATTTGAACCCAATTTGCTGGTTTTTGATAAACTAAAAGACAACCGCTTTATAAGAAAAAACAACAGAGTTACCCTTTTTTTATGTGGGCTGAGCGACAACAGGGGGAATCTTCCCTTATTCGTCCCTTTTTACCGAAGATGGATGTTTGACGGGTTAGCATCATTTGATTATCATTTAGCGAAGGATTGGCTGACACACAGGCTTTGGAAGTATGATCGTCATAAGCTAAGCATAAAAAGGATTAATTGCGAGGTCAGAACACTTGATGATTTCAGTTTTAACCCTTACTTTATAAAAATTGATGTTCAGGGCTATGAACTTCAGGTTTTGCAGGGAGCAGAAAACACCATTCGGATGTACCGGCCGATTTTACTGATTGAATGCGTGAATGAACAGATCGTTCAATTCCTCGAACAGTTCAATTATTTGTACTTCTATTACGACAAAGGAATGCTAAAAAAGGGTTGGGGAAAATTGAACACATTTTGCATGACGGAAGAAAAATATTTGGAGTTGATTACGGAAGATTCCCGTAAAGGTGAAATTACCAGGCTAAATTAATATAAGAATGGATGTACCGAAAGTAGATGATCAGTTGGAATACGAGCAGCTTTTAGCTGAAAAAGTCAGACTGGAACAACAAAATCAACTAAAGGATAAGTTGCTTCACATGATCGGACACGATCTGCGCTCACCGCTGGGTTCGATTAAAATGATCCTTGATTTTCTGGGGCAGGAGAATGCCGACGATGAGGGGCTTGATCTGAAATCGATGCTTCCTGAGTTGTCCGATGCCGCTGATGAAGCTTTCTATCTGCTGGAAAACCTGCTTTACTGGACGAGGATCCAAACCAACAGAACGTCTTATAAGCCTGAAAAAATCTCTGCGAAACAGCTCATCAGTAAGTCTGTTCTGAACGTGAAAAGGAGTTTTGAGCAGAAAGGAATAAAGATCATCAATCGGGTTGAAGGAGATCAACTGATTTTTGGAGATGAATATTTACTGCTGGTTATCTTCAGGAACCTTCTGTCCAATGCCTGCAAGTTCTCCGGTCAGGGAGCATCTGTGATAATCAGTTTATCGGAATCATCTGATCAATTACGTATTTATATTCGTGATGAGGGTATCGGCATAAAAGAGGAGGACTTGAAAAAAATAAATGATCCGTATACCCTGTTCTCCACTTACGGGACAAATAATGAAAACGGAAACGGCCTCGGATTAAAAGTTTGCCAGGCTCTGGCTGTTGTCAATAAAGGAGAACTTCGTATTGATACCCGGCCTGGAACGGGTACCACAGTGGGTCTGTTGTTACCAGCAGGGAAAGATGATTGTCCGGATCATTGATTAAAAAGAATTAATATCATAAACTGTATGCTTATTCTGAAAGCTTTTTTCTGGGCTTCGCTGTTTGTAATTTTCTACAGTTATATTGGGTACGGGATCATTCTGTATATTTTGGTAAGAATTAAAAGGATACGTGCTGCCTCCGCGGTCCGACCGGGAACTGTAAAACCGGAAGACCTGCCTGAGGTAACCTTATTTATCACCGCTTATAACGAAAAAGAGATCATACCCGGAAAAATAGCCAACTCAAAAAGTCTGAATTATCCTCCGGAAAAAATAAAGCATATCTGGATCACCGATGGTTCAAACGATGGCTCACCTGAGTTGTTAGGCTCTTTCGAAGGGATTGAAGTTTATCACAAACCGGAGCGGAAAGGAAAAATTGCCGCGATGAACCGGGGAATGCAGTTTGTGAATACCCCGATCGTGGTCTTTTCGGATGCCAACACGTTTTTGGGCGAAGACTCCATTCTGCGAATCGTCTCTTTGTTCATGGACCCTCATGTAGGCTGCGTTTCGGGCGAAAAACGTATTTTCAATGCCGTTTCAGATTCAGCTTCCGGATCGGGTGAAGGAATTTACTGGAAATATGAATCGCTGTTGAAAAAATGGGACTCTGAACTATATTCGGTGGTCGGAGCTGCCGGCGAACTTTTTGCCATTCGCACCTCCCTCTGGCAGGAAGTGGAACCTGATACGCTTCTGGATGACTTTGTCATCTCCTTACGGGTTGCCATGAGAGGATACACCATCAAGTATGATCCGGAAGCGTATGCCATCGAAACCGCGTCGGCCAATACCAAAGAAGAACTGAAACGGAAGATCAGGATCTCGGCCGGAGGTATCCAGTCAGTGATCCGGCTAAAAGCGCTGCTCAATATTTTTAAGTATGGTCTGCTTTCTTTTCAATTTATTTCACACCGGGTACTCAGGTGGATGGTCTCTCCTTTTCTGCTGTTACTCATCATTCCTGTTAACTACTGGCTATTTCTGACAGCAAGCAGTGCTGGAATTTATACGTTCTTTTGGTATGGACAAGTCATTTTTTATCTGCTCGTATTGGTCGGATGGCTGCTCCGCGCCAGACAAACAAGGTTAAAAGCGCTGTTCGTTCCTTTTTATTTCTTTATGATGAACTATTCGGTTTACCTCGGATTAATCCGCTATTTAAAGCGAAGTCAGTCTGTGGTCTGGGACAAAGCCCAACGAAAAAACAGATCCTGAAAATTACGATTAGGCGAGAGCAAAGGCAAGATACCCTCTCCACACCCGAACCTGTTAAAGATATTTACTCGTTAAAAGACGGATAACCTTTCAATGATTAAAAAACGCGATTGTACTTTCCCCTTCCTTTTTTTGGTTTATTTGAGGAGTAGAGTCTCTTTCAAATGGCGAATCCAGATGCGGACAATTTCATTGTATTCTGCCAATCCTTTGTACAACGTATGTACTTCGTAACCT
>CAZOYZ010000023.1:20741-23402 GCA_964584045.1 uncultured Prolixibacteraceae bacterium
GACAATTTCATTGTATTCTGCCAATCCTTTGTACAACGTATGTACTTCGTAACCTTCAGATTCAAGCAATGACTTCCAGCTATCCGGTTTGTCACCCGCCATATCATTGATTACGTGATTCCCGGCAATGGCAAGAAAAGGCACCAGCCAAATCCTTTTAAACTTTAGCTCCCTCAACATGGGCAAAATGTCCTCCAAAGCAGGATAACCTTCTACCGTGGCGATCCAGTAACGGGGCGACTGCTGCCACAGATAGTACTGAATGCCCGGATAGTAAATATTTGACGGATGACTGGTCCCGTGTCCCATCAGAATGACCGCGTCTCCTGTATCTTCGGCCACCGGAAGAATCTCCGGTAATATCCGGCATACTTCAACGATATCTTCATGGCTGTAAAGTAAAGGCTTTCCCAGTCTGACCGTTTGAACTCCTCCCGGTTCCTGGATGAATTCCATGACCTTTTTTTGCAGGCTTTCATACTCACCTCCGGGAATCACATGCAGGGATTGAACAATGATCTCTCCGAAACCATTATCCCTCATGCGCAAAAGAGCTTTAGCCGGTGAATCGATCGGACAGCCCTCCTTCTTAAGCTTATTGCGTATGATGGATGACGTAAATGCCCAAAATAACTCCGCCTCCGGGAAAGCTTTTTTCACTTCCCTCTCAATATTTGCCATAGCAATCTGAGCCGCAGGATAACCCGATCCGAATGCAACCAGAAGAATGCCCGTACTTTTATGTGCTCTCATCGTATCAAGTATCAAGTAGTCTCCGTGCTCCGGTTTATCCGATCACACTGATCGTCTTCCATTTTCCTTGTTTGAAACGAACCACCAGAGCCACGCAGAACAGCAGAAAAAATACCACCAGCAAAAACCAGCTTAAAGCTACTGAAAGATGGAATACTTTCAAAACCAGGTAAAGCAACGGGACAAACGACCAGTGAGCTGAAACGGAGGCGATCATGGTAAAATAGGTATCTCCTGCCCCTCTCAATGCTCCTACCACCGCTACCATGACTGCTTCGGCCAATACATATAATGCGGCAATTTTGATCATACTTACTGCGATTGGAACCGCTTCAGTAAAAACCGAATCCGGTATTTCAGGTCTGAATACATGAACCAGCCATTCAGGGATCAATACAAAAAGCGCCAAAATAATGACTGAATAGAACATCCCTGTCTTGATCGCCGACAATGCCGACTTCTGTGCAATATCAGGTCGTCTCGCTCCCATGTAGCGTCCAACCAGGCTTGTCACTGCAATTTCTATTCCCAGTAGCGGAATAAAGGATACCAAATCCCAGTTAAACATGATTGTGGTCGCGGTGGCCACCACATCGCCTTCTGAATGGAACAGGGAGATCATGAATGAAAACGCCAGGAAGTTGAGGAACATTTCAAATCCGGCCGGAGAGCCGTAGTAAATCAGCTTTTTCATGATCGGGAAACTGAATCGGAATGATTTCATCACTGCAAAAACCTTACGGTTCACCGGCCCAAGGTAAGCCGATGCAAGGACAATCACTGCGCAAAACCAGCCGGAAATGGTAGCAATGGCTGCTCCTTCAATCTCCATCGCGGGAAAACCGAATTTCCCGAAAATAAGCACATAATCAAGGACGATATTGACGACCATCGCGACAAGCGTGGCAGTCATCACTATTTTGGTTTTCCCTATTCCTGTAAAGTAACAACCCAGTGTGTAACGCATCATGCTGAAAAGTCCGCCCCAAACTAAGAGATCCAGGTATCGGATCTGGAAAGGTATTTGCGATTCAGGCAACTTCATCAGATAAAAGAAATCGATCAGCAGTGGCTTGGCAAGCAAAACAACAGGCCAGGCAAATAACGTCACCAGGATCGCCTGAAAAGCGGCCTTCGTTGAATTACGCCGGTCTCCCGCGCCAAAATACTGGGCTACAAGGGCTGTGGAATAGCCCGTCAAACCCACGAAAAAGAACATGAGCATCTGAAGCGCAACTCCGCCTCCCATGGCCGCGTTCATCTGTTCCGGAGCCACGCGGGCCAAAAAAAGCCGGTCGGTGAAGGTCATTACCCCGTCACACGCGGTCGATATGATCATTGGCAACGCTATGATCAACAACTCCCGTATCCCGCCCGGACTCCGGTATCCTGAAAAATATTTCTGCAAAAGAGTCATAAGGATGCACAATTAGTGGTCCGAAATAAACAGGAAAAGAGGAACTACTTTTCCCCGATCGTATATGCAACCCATTAAAATAAAGCCGTCCTTCAGGGAATGGATGATACGTCATTCCAAAAAGGATGGCAAAATTATAAAAACTATTTGAAATTCGATTTTTTAATCTACATTTTTTATTCCTGATTAATCAATAAAATGATTATAAAAAAATTACCATGATCCAATCGCAGTCTTTTTTATTATTAAAAAGATTAGCTATCTGTTATCTACAATATATTCAATAAAATAAAGGCCCTCTTGATCAAATTTTGGTTTGAAGGGAGCCATCTCAGTAACCGTTCTTCCCGCGGGCAGAACCACATTCTTATATACTTTCAGGTCTGTCTCCTGCCCGTCGAATTTATCTTTCACAACAACAGTAAGGTCAACAGTTCGTTTTTCTCCTGCATTGAGGATCATGGGTGTAATGCTATCATCGGGCCCGTAAA
>CAZOYZ010000024.1:0-2622 GCA_964584045.1 uncultured Prolixibacteraceae bacterium
CTTCGCCGGATCTTCCTACCTGATCATTCTTGGTTTCGTGCACCTGCTGATGCCGAAAATGACCCCGCTGGACGACAACCTGAATCCGCGTCGTCAATAGATTTTTCGATGCCTGTGAAGTCTGCGGTTTGAAGATTCAGTCGACCGGGACCAGTCTGACAATTGCTCCGGCGGGTTTTTCAATGGCAACATAGATAAACCCGTCGGGGCTCATTTCAACATTACGTACCCTTCCGATCCCTTCCAACAGTTTTTCCTGATGGGTTACCTTTGAGCCATCCAGTACCACGCGTTCAAGGTAATTAAAACGGAGCGAACCGATCAGGATATTATTTTTCCAGCTTTTATACCGGTCGCCTTTCACAAAGGTCATCCCGCACGGGGCGATCGAGGGCACCCAGTAGGTTACCGGCTGTTCCATGCCTTCCTTTTCGGTCAGGTTGGTTAAAATCGTACCGTCATAGTTGATCCCGTAGGAAATGACAGGCCAACCGTAATTTTTCCCTGGCCGGATGATGTTTAGTTCGTCGCCGCCTTTCGGTCCATGCTCGGTTTCCCAGATGATACCGGTTTCAGGATGCATGCAGGTACCCTGAGGATTCCTGTGCCCGTAGGAATAGATGGTAGGCATAGCCCCTGGCGTGTCCACAAAGGGGTTGTCTTTCGGAATGGAGCCGTCATCAAGGATCCGGTGGATCTTTCCGCAATGATTGCCCAGGTTTTGGGGGTTAACAAAATGACTCCCGCGTTCGCCAATGCCAAAAAAGAGATACCCGTTTTTGTCGAACTCCAGTTTGCAGCCCCAATGAATGCCGCTGTTCGAATCGGGGGAACCATTAAAAATGATTTCCTGTTCAGTTAACCGGTTATCCTTTAACTTCGCACGCATAATGTTGGTGCAGCCTTCCGTTTTACTGCCCTTTGCGTAACCCGAGTAGGCGAAGTACAGCCATCCGTTCGTTTCATAGTCCGGGTGCAGTTCCAGGTCAAGTAGTCCTCCCTGTCCTTTTACCATGATTTCCGGCAGACCCGTGATTTCCTGAAGCCGATTATTGGTAAAACGGTACAGCCTTGCCGCCCGCTCCGCGATCAGCAGGTCACCGTTGGGAAGAAATTCAAGTCCCCAGGGCACATCCAGGCCGCTGACCACCGTATCGATAAAAAACCGTTGCACTTCCGATCCGGCAATGCCTCCTTTGGTATCGGCGGGTTTCAGTACTGATTTGTCGGCCGGGATACCGGCTTTTACATAGCGCGCCAGTGCGTTTAGTTCTGCCTCATTAAAAGTGGCGCTAAAGGCAGGCATACCAATGTCTTTTCTTCCATCCCTGATGCTCTTGATGACCTCTGTGATGCCATCGCCGTACATCCATTCGCTTTTATTGAATTTCTGGAGTTGATCGCCATGACATCCGGCGCAGTAGTTTTTATAATTCACTGCCGCCTGATCTTGCGGCCTCGCAGGGATTATCCGGGAGTAACACGTCCCGGACGATAAAAAAGACAGGAATAGCAAAGCCAATAATTGTTTCATGTGAATGATTTTTAACCCTTTCTTAAAACAAACCTTAGTTTTAAAAGTTAAAAAAGATTTGTTAATGAATCTGAACAAAGAAGATCTTCTTGATGAAGAACCAGGATAAGTTCAATATTTGGGATTTAATTTCATGCCGATGAAAGAAAATTCTTTACATTTACCGGATTTGATGAGTAGGATTTGCGTCGCTTTGGTGATATATTATTTTTTGAAAACTCTGTGCTTTAATGAAATCCGATCTGAACCTTGAAGAAATTTTATCCGGGTTGGCTGATGATGACCAGTTCGCGCTGGAAGAACTGTTCAATTACTATTATTCCCGGCTTTATCACTTTTCCCGGGCATTTTTGAAGCTTGATGATGGTATTGATGATCTTCTGCAGGAGGTTTTTTTGAAAATCTGGCAGAACCGGAAAAATATCAGGACGGCCGGCACTTTTAATTCTTACATCTTCACAATCACCAAAAACACTCTGCTCAACGAATTAAGGAGCCGGTTAAATAATCAAAAGATGCGTGATCGGATCTGCAAGGCTTCCGTGGCGGGGGAGTATTTATACTTTGAAGATACAGGGTTTAATGAACTTAGCGAAAAATTGGCATTGCTTGTTAATGAATTGCCTTCAAAACAAAGAGAAATATTCAAATTAAGCCGTTACGAAGGATTATCGCATAAGGAAATCGCTGAAAAGCTGAATATTACGACGAAAACGGTTGAGTATCACCTTACTCAAGCGATCAGCTTCCTGAAACAGAAATTGAAAGCGCTCGGCTTGATTTCGCTGCTTTATTTTTACCTTTTTTTATAGCGTTCCTCACAAAGCAGGAATCTCTTCAGAAATGAGAAAGAATCCCGCCTGCAGGCGAGCAAGTCTGGCAGGGTTCCCGCTTCTGAATGAACAGTTCACTCTTACGCGAAAGTCAGGCATGCGAACGGGTCTGGTTGGATTCGCGTCTTCAAAAAAAAAGTTTTTGATGCCTTTCACTAGGGATACCGTCATTTGCGGTGTATTAATGTTGTTAGAAAACCTTTTATGCAAAGATTATTCAAAAAATACATCAATTCAGTGATCTCTCCGGCCGAG
>CAZOYZ010000024.1:2722-13364 GCA_964584045.1 uncultured Prolixibacteraceae bacterium
TTTTATGCAAAGATTATTCAAAAAATACATCAATTCAGTGATCTCTCCGGCCGAGTTTGAACAACTTGCTGATTACTTGAAAGACAAGGAGAACTCACGGTCTGTTTCTGAAATGATGGAAGCAGAGTGGGAACAGTTTTTCCATGATCCTGAGACTTCGAAGAACAATCCTTTATTGTTCCGGAAAATTCAAAAGATCATTCTTTTGGAAGAGAGAAACAGGTCGAAGAGGAAACTCCGCGTGTATGCGGTCTGGTTACGCGCTGCTGCGGTGCTCGTGATCGGGCTGTTGGTGGCAGGAATCTGGTTTTACCGGCGCCCCGCACCTGCCTTTGATGAACATCAAACTCAAACCGTGAGCGTTCCTTACGGGGCCAGAACACAGTTTTCGTTGCCCGATGGCTCGGCGGTCTGGTTGAATTCAGGTTCCACGCTGACCTATTCATCCGATTTTTCAAAACAAAGGGAAGTTGAATTACAAGGGGAAGGCTTTTTTGATGTGGTAAAGGGTGAAATTCCTTTCGAGGTAAACACCGTTTACGGACAAATTCATGTATTGGGAACAGCATTTAACGTAGAAGCTTATCCCGAAAACAATTATGTCGTGACCCTGGAGCGCGGATCTGTCAGGCTGACCGGTTCGGAGCCGGATTTACAGCAGGTTTTGTTGCCGGGCGAGCAGAGCAGACTGGAGCGGGGAAGGCTGATAAAGACTACTGTGCAGACCGAGTTGTTTACATCCTGGAAAGACGGAAAGCTGATCTTTCAGCGTGAACCATTCCCACACATGATACAGCGGTTGGAACGCTGGTACAATGTCGATATTGAATATTCGGCCGGCGACTTTAAAGACTTGTGGTTCACCGGAGCTATCCGTGATGAAACGTTGACCGAAGTCATGGAGATGGTCTGTAAGGCGGCTCCGGTCAGCTATGTTTACGACAGCCAAAACAGGACCATCCGCATCAATTCAAAAATTCAGTAATAACCAAAAAAGTATAAATGACAGGATAAAACACACAAAAAAAGAAGCGGGAATGCCAGTTCCTGCTTCTTTTAAATCATTGATTTATTAAGGAGTTCAATAAACCAAATAACAAAGTTATGAAAAAAAAGCGAGGTTTTTATGGCCATGGCTCATGGATGTATCTAATTTTTCGAAAAATGAAACTATCTGTTTTTTTTGTATTATGCTCCATGCTGGGGAGCTGGGCTTCCCAGTCATACTCACAGACCACCGGGCTGACCCTGAAAGTCAATAATATGAGGATTGAGGAGTTTCTGAAATTAATTGAAGATCAAAGCAGCTATCGTTTTTTCTATAGCGGGAAAATCGATGTGGAAAGGCGAATATCGGGCAGTTTTGAAGATAAAGCGATTAACGGAATTCTGGATGAGATTTTTGAAGGCAGTGGTATCCGGTACGAATTAAAGGGGCGGCAGGTCATTTTGTCCGCATCGGCTGTGACCAACGAGGGACAGCAGCAGTCACGTACGGTAAGTGGAAAAGTGACTGACGTTTCCGGAAGTGGCATTCCCGGGGTATCTGTAGCAGTAAAGGGCACTTCCCGGGGAACCATCACCAATGCGGACGGAGGGTACACGCTGAATAATTTGTCCGGAAAAGATGTCCTGATCTTTTCCTTTGTGGGGATGAAAACAAAGGAGGTCATCGTCGAAAACCAGCAGATCATTCATGTGAGGCTCGAAGAGGAATCTTTTGGCGTTGAGGAGGTCGTGGTCACCGCGTTAGGTATAGCCCGTGAAAAGAAAGGGCTGGGGTATGCCGTGCAGGAAATCAAAGGGGATGAATTGAATGTGGCCCGTGAATCCAACTTCGTTAATTCGCTTGCCGGGAAAGTGGCCGGTGTTAGTATTGTATCGGGTGCGGCCGTTGGTTCATCTTCCAAAATCACGATACGGGGAGAATCGTCTCTCTCGATACAGTCAAACCAGCCTTTGTTTGTCATCGATGGAGTTCCGGTTGGGAACGACAAAACAACAAACACGAATGGTTCAGACTATGGAAACAGTTCGGCAGAAGTTAATCCTTCCGATATTGAATCGATGACCGTGCTGAAAGGACCTGCCGCTTCGGCTTTATATGGATCCCGTGCTGCAAACGGTGTGATCGTGATCGTGACTAAATCGGGGAAGCAGGGAAAAGGAATCGGCGTATCGGTTAATTCCGGAACCACGTTCGAATCGCTTTTGCGCCTGCCCAAATTTCAGAATAAGTTTGGGCAGGGAAGCAGTGGCAAATATGAAGGTTCAAACTTCGGGGCAAACTGGTCGATCTACCCGGCCGGTACATGGGACAACTACGATGAAAGCTGGGGGCCGCGTCTGGATGTGGGGACGCTTGAAAAGCAGTATTATTCACCGACCACAGGCGGTATGCGGGGAGGCGATGTGAGTAATCCCAATCGTGGTGAGGTTATTGCGACACCATGGGTCTCTCATCCGAATAACATCCGCGACTTTTTCGAAACAGGGCATACGTACTATAACAACATTGCACTGACAGGAGCCAACGAAAAAGGAGATTTCAGGATTTCATACACGAATCTGGATGAAAAGGGTGTGATTCCCAATAATAACCTGACCAGGAACACCATTTCCTTTAAAGGATCCTATAACCTTACAGACCGGTTTAAAGCTACGGTAACAGCAAATTACATTAAAAGTGCCAGCCCGAACCGGCCCGATAATGGATATGGACGAACTACGTTCATGTATTTTGTCTCCTGGTTTCCCCGCAACGGCAACATGAACGCCCTGAGAGATTACTGGCAGACCGGACTTACGGGAGTTAAGCAGTTTCAGTACAATTACGGTGAGAATCATAACAATCCCTTCTTTTTACAGTATGAAAATACGAGGGGACAAGATAAAGACCGTTTGTTTGGTAATATCACCCTGAATTATGACATTACCGATAAACTGAGTATCATGGGGAGAGCCGGTACGGACCAGTTCAATGATTTTCGTCCGATGAAATGGCCGGTCAGTATGGTCGGTACAGAGAGCGGAGCCTATCAGGAAGAATACATTTATTACCAGGAACAGAACTTTGATTTTTTGCTGACCTGGAAAGATCATATCGGACAGGACTTCAACTACAGGTTATCGGTTGGCGGAAACCGGATGGATAAAAAAAACAGGTTTAGATCGGTGTATGCGCCAACGTTGTTGATCCCCGGGTTGTATACCATCTCGAACAGCGCCTCTACCGTACAGGTTTCTTCCAATACTTCCGAGAAGCGGATCAACAGTCTGTATGCCTTTACCCAATTTGATTACAAAAGCACGTTGTACCTGGATATGACCTTCCGGAATGACTGGTCCAGTACCTTACCATCTGACAACAACTCTTATTTCTATCCTTCTGTTTCGTTCAGCGCGCTGATGGATCAGGTGTTTGAACTCCCCGCATGGGTAACGCAGGCAAAAATCAGGGCCGGGATAGCCGGGGTGGGAAACGATACCAACCCGTACTCCTTAAAAAGTACCTACAGCTTTGTCACACCGGTGTGGGGTGACAATTTCTCGCTTGCAACCGGCAGCGCGTTGCCGAATACCGCGTTAAAGCCGGAGAAGGTTTTTACCTACGAAATCGGAACGGATATCCGGTTGTTTGACGACCGTTTGGGCTTCGATTTCACGTGGTACGATATCCGTTCAAAAAACCAGATTATCGGATTGCCGCTGACTTCTTCAACCAGTTACAGTTCGAGGACGATTAATGCGGGGGAGATCCAAAACAGAGGTTTGGAGATCATGATGAATGTGGTGCCGGTGAGAACGGCCAAATTTAGGTGGGATGTAATCCTGAATTTTTCAACGAATAAAGGAAAGGTGTTGGAACTGGCACCCGGTGTTAATGAAATTGTCCAGGCAGCACAGACCGAAGACGTGGCAACCAAGGCCGTGGTGGGGCAGGAAGTCGGAGCATTGTATGGACCCGGTTACCAACGGGTGGAAAGCGGGCCAATGAAAGGGCAGATTATCATCGGCACAAATGGGGCCCCTTTAATCACGTCTGAATATATCCACCTTGGAAATGCGAATCCTGATTGGATTGGCAGTGTCGCCAATGGCTTTTCTTACAAAGGTTTTAACCTCAACGTATTGGTTGACATTCATTACGGGGGACAAATTATTTCTCAATTCTACAATAAGGCAAACGGGGCCGGGCAGTTGAAGGACAGCGAAAAAGGACGTGACGCGAGACCCCTCGGGCACGAGTATGATGATCCGTACTATATTGTGGGAGCCGCCCTGGTTGACGGAGAATACGTACCGAACAGCACAAGCGTTGACGGGACATACAGTGAGGGTGTGTATGGCACATCCGCACGTTATTTTCACAAAAAGCTCACAGATCACATTCCCGAAGGCCAGACCTTCGACGCAACCTACGCAAAACTGAGGGAAATCAGGCTGGGCTATACCATTCCCGGTAAGCTATTCAGAAACGCCATCAAGGACGTTTCGATTTCGCTGGTGGGTCGTAACCTCTTTTTGTGGACGCCTGACAGCAATCAGCATTTTGATCCCGAAAGCTCGGTGGCCACGCGTGGTGACGGCGTGATCCAGGGGCAAGAATACATGGCTCTTCCTTCAACCAGAAGTTACGGGGTTAACCTGAGTTTTAAATTCTAAATCTAAAGACGATGAAACGAGTTGCAAGAATCCTGCCTCTGATACGGAAGTGTGATGGTACTGGCGACTTCCATGCGGCAATTGAAAAACAAAAAGATAAACACATGAAAAAGAGATATAAGTTCCTGATCATATGCTTAACCTTCGGAATCCTGACAGGCGCCTGTACAGCCGAGTTTGAGGAGATCAACACCAATCCCAATGCGACGGAAAATATCACGAACCCCGGTCTTTTATTGCCGCGCATCATTCGTGTGGGAGCGGATAATCTGTGGGATTGTTCATGGGATCGGGGCGCTGTGTTTGCCGATCAGATTGGCTACCAGTACGCGAGCAGTTTTACGAACATCTTTCGGTCTGATGCCCAGGGTTATTATTTATGGAGTTACTATTCCCTGTACCGTGATCTGTCGGCAGCGATTAAGATCTCTGAAGAAATGGGATACGCGAACTATCAGGGCATCTATCTGGTTATCAAATGCTGGTTTTTTCAGTGTCTGACTGATCTTTACGGACCGATTCCGTACAGCGAAGCGGGCAGGGCCACTGAAAGTATCAACAATCCTAAATTCGATTCCCAGGAAGAAATCTATGCAGGTATCCTGGCTGATCTGGAAATGGCCAACAGCCTGTTGGGAAGCACTAATGAAGTGGTTAACGGGGATATTCTTTATAGCGGAAATATAAAGAAATGGAAGATGTTTGCAAATGCCCTTCGTCTAAGGGTGCTGTTAAGACAGTGCGACCGCGTAAACCCTTCCGCTGAAATGCAGAAAATGGTCAGCGATCCGGTGAAATACCCGCTGTTTGCCTCCCACGCCGACCAGGCGGCGCTGCAATACCTCGCAACGCGGGAGAACGCACATCCTACCTATCGGGGAAATGTGAGCGACTATGCATCTTCCTGCCGGTTGTCCTATAATATGGAACTCCGGTTGAAAGCGATTAATGATCCGCGCCTTGCTGTTTACGCTATGCCCACATCTGCAACGATCAATACCAATAATCCACAATATTTTGGTGTGCCCAACGGGATTGGCGATGCGGCCGTCAATGCCTGGAACGGGGGAACCGCCAATCATTCGCCGCTCGGCCTTTTATGGGCACCCTACTCATACAGTCCTGTCTATGCATCGATGACCGCTGCTCAGTCTGTTATTATTTCTTATTCGGAAGTCCAGTTTATTTTGGCAGAGGCCAGGGAACGGGGTTTCATCACCGAAGGAAGCGCAGAAACTTATTATCTGAATGGAATCAAAAGCCAGTTTAGCTACTATGCCAGCCGGATCCCTGCCGGTTATGTAAGGCCCACGGCCGCACAGGTAACTCCCCCTGCAGGCTATTATACCCAGGCAGGCGTAGCCTATACCGGTTCAGCTACCGAAAAACTGACAAAAATTTACACACAGAAGTGGTTTTCGCTTTTCCTGTGCGGTTTTGAAGCCTGGTCTGAATGGAGGCGGGTGAATGTCCCGACCATCACTCCCGGTCCCAACAGCGGAGGACCTGTTCCAACGCGGGTGCTCTATCCTGCCGATGAAATGAATATTAATACCGAAAAATACAATGAGGCGGTCCAACTGCTCGGGGGAGACGGAGATGCGATAACAACCCGCGTGTGGTGGGATGTGAATTAAAAACAATCAATGAAACATATAAAATCTACAAATCATGAAAAAATACATATCCGGTAAAAATTACGCTAGTTTCTTAGTCGCTTCCCTGACCGTTACGGCGCTCGTATTTTCCTGCGAGAAAGATGATGACGATGATGCCGACATCATCAATCCGTATGTGATCAGTTATAATCCTGTTTCCGGCGTGGAGGGCGTCGCCACCGATGCCAATCTGTATTTGACGTTCGATGGAGTCGTCAACAAAGGAGAAGGAAAGATCACGATCACAACCGACGTGGAACAGGGGAAACAGATCATCGACATAGCCGATGCCGCTGTCACGCTGGCCAATGAAAACAGGATTGTAGTCATCAATCCTCCGGCAGATTTTTATTCCGGAAGAATCTATCACGTGACCCTGGATCCGGGTATTGTGATTGACCTGGCCGGGAACAAGTACTTTGGTATGCCTGATGAGGAAAGCTGGAGTTTCAAGACAGGTGGCGCTGCAGGAGATCTCGTTCCGCCTGAATTATCTGCGTTGGTTCCTGCCGACGGAGCTACCGATGCCAGCATCATTCGAATGAAACTGACATTTAACGAACCGGTCAAGAAGGGTACCGGTACAATTGTGGTGTATGACAGCAACGACCAGGAAGTGGCTGCCATTGATGTGACGACCGATGCCGTGGTTGCGAAGGAATCGGATGTCATGGTCACTTATCCGGCGCCGCTTGCTTTTGGCGCAAGCTACTACGTGAAGTTCGACGCGGGTGTTGTCAAGGATGCCGGGGGCAACGATTTTGCCGGGATTGCCGACAAAACCACCTGGAACTTCACAACCACGACGGGCAGCGGTTCTGATTTGATAGTACATCTTCCGTTTGAAGAGAATTTGTCTGATATCAGCGGCAACAAGTTTGATGCTGTGCCGGGTGCGACTGCAACGGCTAACGTGGAATTTGTCCAGGATGCCACCCGCGGTAAAGTCATCCATTTTTTAGCCGGGTCATATGCCCAGTTGCCTAAACATGACTTGTTAAGAATGAGTGCAACGGACAATCTCAGCGTGAATGTTTGGTTCAAATCAGGCCCTATAGGCTCCGATCCGGCCATTCTCGGATGTAAAGACTGGGGCAGCGGTGGTAATCCGGGATTTGTCTTATGTCTGGACAACGCGGATGGGTATGTTCCTGACGTTTCCGGGGGTGCAGGCTGGATTCTGAACTGTGCGGATTATCCGAAGGGCGGAAGCCGGTTAGACTGGAGAGCCAACGAGTGTACACCTGCAGACGCGCCTCAGATCGCCGACAATAACTGGCATATGCTGACCGTCGTTTTTGACCGGACGGCACAAAAACTGGTGATTTATTGTGACGGAAAGGAATACGCCGGCAATGCAGCAAACCGTTATGACCTGAGTACCGTCCCCAAAGAGATTCACGATACCGGAAAGGATTACCCGCTTTGCATCTGGGAAGACGGAACCGGAGGTTACAATGCAAAAAGCGATACCCGGAAAAACTTTACCGGCTACATGGATGACTTGAAAATCTACAATAAAGCCCTTACAGCCAATGAGGTAAAAGCTTTATTCGGAAACTGAAAAATATTGGATACCACAGGGCATCTGTGTACATTTGTACATCTGTGTCTCGTCGATTTTTAACTAAGACCCCTGAAAGGGGTTTTAGTTAATTTTATTTGGCCCAACTTTGAAATTATTAATGTTAAAAGTGAATCGTATGAAGACGACTCTGGCTAACTCTCTTAGCCTGGTTCTGTGTATGGGAATGCTTTTGGGCGGGTGCGTGCAGTATAATCGCCCCAAAAATGTAAAGCATGTAGTCGTGATTGGCATCGATGGCATGTCGGTAGGCGGTGTCGATCAGGCATCTACCCCGAATTTCGACGCGTGGATGAAAGAAGGGGCGTATTCCCTGAATACCAGAAATGTACTGCCAACGATCAGCTCTCCCAACTGGGAAGCCATGCTCACCGGATCGGGTGTGGCGTTGACAGGTGTGACATCGAACGACTGGAGAATTGACAATTATGGTCTTCCACCTGTTGTTACCACCGAAAACGGGCGATATCCTGATATATTTTATGTGCTGAAAAAAGCAAACAGCTCACTGACAACATCTGCCGTTTACCAGTGGGACGGATTTGCCCGTTTGTACGACCATCATTTCGTGGATCTCGATTTTGACTGTGAAGATGAGCGGTCTACCGCAGCTAAAGTGGTCGAAGTGTTGAAAAGCGACAAGCCTGATTTCATGTTTGTGCATCTCGATCATTGCGACCATGCCGGCCATACCTCCGGGCACATGACTCCTGAATATCTGAAGGCCGTTGAACTGGCCGATGAACTGGCCGGAGAAATTGTGAATGGAGCAAAAGAAGCCGGGATGTTTGATGAAACGCTCTTTATCATCGTCGCCGATCATGGCGGGAAAGGTCGTGACCACGGACACGAAACGCTTCAGGGCAATGAAGTGCCTTTCATTTTGTATGGTAACAGTGTCAAAAAAGGGTACAAGATCCCCGCGGCTGTCAATCTTTACGACGTCGCTGCCACATCCGCCTTCGCCCTTGGCGTGGACAGGCCCCAGGTATGGCAGGGAAGGCCGGTGGAGTGTGCTTTTTCAGGCTTTCCTGAACCCGAAAATCTGGTGGGTAAATTCATGGCCCCATCCAGTTATATACCCACGATCTTTCCCCGTAAAGTGAATGGCGAAGCCGGTGGTTTGTTTGTCGGGAAGAAGGCGATGGTGACGATCGAAAGCGCCGGTACGGAAGGTAACATCCGATATACGACCGACGGGTCAATTCCCCATTCCGGATCAGAACTTTATCAGGGACCTTTTGAAATGCAGTCCTCGGGAGTGGTGAAGGCTGCCTACTTTGGGAACGATGGAAGCCAGAGTGACTATTCGAAGGCTTATTTCCGGGTTTTGGCAGATGCAACGGAAAATGCAGGTGTAAATTATTCCGTGTACAAATCGAAAGATCTGAAAAAATTACCTGATTTTGCTTCACTGGTCCCCGCCTTAAAAGGAAAGACCCTGGAAATCAGTCTGGATGAGATTGAAGACAAAATCGGTGAAAATACCGGCGTGGTATTCCAGGGCTGGATCAATATTGATACCGACGGCGAATATACCTTCGCTACCTTATCGGATGATGGCAGCAAACTGTTTATTGATCAGACGGAAGTGGTCGATAACGACGGTGATCATGGCGTTCAGGAGCGGGAAGGCTCGATCAATCTGACCAAAGGAAAACATCCGGTCCGGGTGATCTACTTCAACGGGGGAGGTGGTTTCTTTCTGAATTGTCTTTATAGTGGCCCCGGTGTGGTCAGACAGATCATTTCTCCTGAGGTTTTAACAAATCATTAGCTGATGAAGAGGTTTTATTTTCTGTGTTTGTGCGTGGTGTTTTTCCTTTATGCTTCTGCGCAGGAAGAAAAAGTTCGGGAAACCGCCGGTGGCTGGATTAAATACAGTGGTAATCCTGTTCTTGGCGGAGATCAGGGGACCATATTTGACCTTAGTGTCATCAAAGAGCACGCAGACAGATTCCTCATGTATTGCTCATGGAGGCCGCAAAAAAGCATAGCTCTCTCTGAAAGTACCGACGGACTGAATTGGTCAAAGCCTGTGGTATGCTTAAAATATGATGAATCCAGCAAATGGGAGAAAGATTTGAATCGCCCGGTTGTAATCATGAAAGACGGTATCTATCATATGTGGTATACCGGACAAACCGATGATCATTCCTGGATCGGCTATGCCACAAGCGCCGATGGGCGGAACTGGGAAAGAAAAAGTAAAAATCCGGTATTGTCGCCCCACCTTCCCTGGGAAAAAGTTGCTGTAATGTGTCCGCATGTGATTTGGGATGAGGAAGACCGGATCTTCAAAATGTGGTATTCGGGTGGAGAGCAGTATGAGCCGGATGCGATTGGATATGCAACCAGCAAAGATGGCCTTTGCTGGAAGAGATACGGGAAAAACCCGGTCTTTGTTTATAATCAGTCCAATGAATGGGAGCAGCATAAGGTTACCGCCTGCCAGGTGATCAAACGGGATCATGACTATTTAATGTTCTACATCGGTTTTAAGAGTTTGGAATACGCCCAGATCGGGATGGCACGTTCAAAAGACGGGATCTCCAACTGGGAACGATACGATGGGAACCCGATTGTCAGTCCGGGGAAAGGATGGGATGTCACTGCTGTGTATAAGCCTTATGTAGTGCCGGATGAAAAGAACAACCGCTGGTTGCTTTATTATAATGGGCGCAATGAGAAGCTTGAACAGATTGGCATAGCAATCCATGAAGGAATGGATCTG
>CAZOYZ010000024.1:13464-19601 GCA_964584045.1 uncultured Prolixibacteraceae bacterium
GATCAAAGCTTAAAATTTTTATCGGTGAATATCCCTCTGTTCGAATGCCCGGACAAGCAGATCGAGGAGACCTATTATTTCAGGTGGTGGACCTACCGGAAGCATATCAAAAAAACGGATTCAGGATTTGTGATCACGGAGTTCCTGCCCGATGTTCCATGGGCAGGAAAGGACAATGCGATTTCGTGTGCGGCAGCCTTTCACTTCAATGAAGGACGGTGGTTAGCGGACCATACGTTCCTGGATAGTTATGCCAACTATTGGTTCCGCGAAGGTGGAAGTCCCAGGACCTATAGTTTTTGGGCTGCCCGCGCGCTCATCGATTATTTCCTGGTAACAGGTAACCGGCAGCTTTTGCAGGATCTTTATCCGTATCTGGAATCCAATTTTCAGGCATGGGTAAATGAGAAATATGACAACGTAAAAGAACTGTTCTGGCAGGCTGACGGTGAAGACGGAATGGAAGTCTCCATTTCAGGCGCGTTTTCGGAAAATGGGAGTGGCTATCGCTCAACCATTAACAGTTATATGTATGCTGAAGCGGAAGCATTGGCAGAAATCGGTCGCATGCTGAATGAGAAAGATAAGGAAAAACACTATTCAGAGAAAGCAGAGCAGATAAAAATCAATATGCTTGAAAAGCTATGGAATGAAGAGGATACCTTTTTTGAAGTAATACCCAAAAATGATAAAATGCTTTTTTCAGGGACCCGGGAATTGCATGGTTACACACCCTGGGCATTTCATATCCCGGACGATCGGGAAAAATATTCAGCAGCGTGGAAGCAGATCATGTCTGAATGTGGATTTTTTGCACCATATGGTTTGACAACGGCCGAGCAGAGAAGTCCGGATTTCAAGGTTTCGTATGAGGGTCATGAATGTCAATGGAATGGTCCTTCATGGCCTTACGCTACTTCCATGACTTTGATCGCGATGTCAGGCCTGTTAAATAATTATCATCAGGGTTTTGTATCGAAAGAAGACTTTTTCAGATTATTTAAGATTTATTCAGAAAGCCATCAGTTAAAAGAAAACGGGAAAACATTGAACTGGATTGATGAAAACCTGAATCCTTATACAGGTGATTGGCTTGCCCGTACCAGGCTTAAAACCTGGGAGAATAATTCCTGGAGCAATGGGAAAGGCGGAGTGGAAAGGGGAAAGGACTATAACCATTCGATATTCTGTGACCTGATTATCAGTCATCTGATTGGGTTTAAGCCCCATTTAGACGGATCATTCGAAGTTAAACCGCTGATCACGGACAAAGAATGGGATTATTTTTGTTTAGACAATTTATATTACAGAGGCTCCTTTATCACCGTGCTATTTGACAAGACCGGGGAACATTATAAAAGAGGCATAGGATTGAAGATCTGGATAGACCGGAAAGAAGTTTTCTCTGCTCCGACGCTTCAGGGGATCAAAATGACATCCTTGCCGGAATATTCTTCTTCTGTATTGATTTCATTTTTCGATCAGGGGCGGCAACCGTAAAATCACATCTCCGCTGCACAGAGCGCATTTACGTCGAAATCGGACAATTTAGAGCGATATCAACATTTGGCACCTAATTCATGCCGGTGAATGAAGAATTTTCTATATTTACCGGATAGGAAAGGAATTGTCTTATCTTACCGGTATTTAAAATAAAATTGACAATGAACCGACTGTTGGGAATCCTGCTGTTGTTTTTCGCAACCTTCGCTTTGACAGGATGCTGGTGGGGCGATGGCGAAGATAAAGAGCCTTTTACGATCCTTGTTTATATGGCCGCAGATAACAGTCTTGACGCAGATGTTGATTATGCGATCGGACAAATAAGAAGCGGGCTAACTACAAAAGGCACAGTTGTAGTCTACCAGGACAGGAGTGGTGACGACCAGACTTTGACAAAAATTGCCGCTGATAAAAGGAACGACGTTCTTCTGAAAACATATGATGAAGAAAATTCAGCGGATGCGTCAACGTTGGCGAGGGTGATTAAAGAAACAAAGGAATCGGTTCCTTCCGATAAATTTGGACTGGTGATCTGGTCGCACTCCATGGGGTGGGTGCCGGACGGATACGGGCAACAGGCGAAGATCACCACTCTCCGGGTAAACCGGGCTTATCCGCGTACCCGTTACGTGTGTACGGACACGGATACGGGGGGGAGCGGTTCAGGAGCACTGGAGATTAAGGATATGGCCGCCAAATTGCAGATGGGAACAGCCAGCTTCATTCTTTTTGATGTTTGTCTGATGGCAAGCGTGGAAGCTTTGTATGAGATCAGACACGCCTGCGACTATGTGATCGCTTCACCTACTGAGGTATTGGCCGAAGCAGAGAAAAATGCTTCAGGAATGCCTTATGCCAAAGTACTCCCTTACTTGTTTGGCGATGTTTCCGATCTGAAAGAAGTTTGTCAGATTTATTATGAACATTACCAGGGGATGAATGATGAACTGTACCGTTCTGCGACGGTCACCCTGATCGACATGAAGGAGCTTGACGGATTGTACAGTACGGTTGACAGAATACTGACAGGTCAGTTACCGCAGGCTGAGACGCTGGATGTAAGTGGATTTCAGACTTACCATACGCCATTCACCGGCGCCAGGGTATTTTTCGACATGGGTGATGTGGTCAGAGCATTAAGCAATGATGCTCAGTATCTTGATTTTCAGGAACAGCTGGAGAAAACAGTCCTGGAAAAAAAAGCAACCTCAAAATTTCTCGATGTCACCATTGATCCGGCACACTTCAGCGGACTAAGCATGTACGTGCCGCTGACAAAATGGAAATCCAATAAAGAATACACCTATTATTTCGGTTTGGATTGGGCCGGAGTGTATTAGTATTATGATAAAAAAAACGGATGTTAACCTATCGATTTACGTCATGCGACTATCAGCAGCAAGTATAGTTGTTTTCTTATTATTTAGCTTGCAGGTTCGGGCGCAGTGGTCCCTGAACGGCAAATGGAAACTGTCCTACGGTGTGTATGACGAAAATGCTCCCACGAATCCGGATGAGTTAAAAATGAAAAGCCGGACGGAAATAGATGCTACGGTTCCCGGTAATGTAGAACTCGATCTTTTGGCTGCCGGGATAATCAAAGATCCGGAAACCGGGAATAATATTTATGCATTAAGAAATTACGAAAATTTCCAGTGGTGGTATAGCCGGTCATTTCAAACGCCGCACTTTTCCGGAAATGAACGGATTGAAATCGTGTTTGAAGGGCTGGACTGCTTTGGTGATATCTGGATCAATAACAAATATGCAGGAAAAACTGACAATATGCTGATCGAACATCGTTTCGATATCACTGATCTTTTGAACAGGGACGGAAACAACTCCATCAGCGTTCGTATTGACCCGGTTATTGCAGAAAGTCAGAAATACATCAACGGCGTCATTGGGGCAAGGAAGTATTTCCGGGTGGAACAGGTACATGTCCGTAAAGCCCCGCATATGTACGGTTGGGATATTATGCCGCGGATCATCAGTGCCGGGCTTTGGAAGCCGGTCAGACTTGAAGTCAAAAAGCCTACCAGGCTGGAAAATGTTTACTGGATGACGGATGTCGCGGATATTGAGCAAAAAAAGGCTCAGTTGTTGCTCGACTGGCAGCTTTCGACCGACCGGGCTCCTGTTGAAGGAATGACTATGGAAGTGACATTGAAAAAGGGACCTGAAACGGTATTCCAAAATTCTTATCCCTTGTATAATCACTGCAGCCGGCAGGTGATCGCTCTCGAAAATGTCGAATTCTGGTGGCCTAAAGGGTACGGGAACCCTGTGCTGTATGATGCCACCGTGCGTATTATTGATGAAAAAAAACATGTTTTAGATGAAAGGAAACAGCGAGTCGGTATCCGTACCGCCGAACTAATTTACACCGATATTACTTCAAAGGAAAAGCCGGGGGAATTCGCATTTAAGATCAACGGTGAGAAAATTTTTATCCGGGGTACCAACTGGGTTCCGCTCGATGGTTTGCACAGCCGGGATATTGATCATTTAGTGGAGGTACTTCCGATGATCGAAGATTTAAATTGCAATATGATCCGTTGTTGGGGCGGGAATGTCTATGAAAATCAAGAATTTTACGATTGGTGTGATGAAAAGGGGATTATGGTCTGGCAGGATTTTTCATTTGCCGGGACGGTTTATCCGCAGGACGACGAATTTGCCAGGCAGGTTAGGAATGAGGCGCTGAATGTCGTGCTCAGATTACGGCACCATCCTTCGCTGGTGTTGTGGTGTGGAAATAACGAGATCGATATTTCCATAGGCTGGATTTTTTCCAAACCTGTGAATCCTGGTCTGGACCGGATCAGCAGGGAGGTTTTGGCCAGGGTGGTTTGGGAATTTGATCCGATCAGGTCCTATCTGCCCAGTTCGCCCTACTGCAGCCAGGAGCTTTTTAATCATGGAAACAGCTTCGGGATGATGCCTCAGGTACACCTGTGGGGACCACGGGGATATTATAAAACGTCTTTTTATACCGATGTAAATGCTCACTTTGTATCCGAGATCGGTTATCATGGCTGCCCTAACCGCGGCAGCCTCGAAAGGATGTTCGACCCGGAGTATGTTTATCCCTGGATCAGAAAAGGGGTTTGGAACGATCAGTGGCAAACCAAGGCCGTACGCTGCCATCCGTATTCAACCATGACAGACGATCGTAATAACCTGATGATCCGTCAGGTATACGCCCTTTTTGGAGATACCCTGCAGGATCTGGATCAGTTTATTTTTGCCTCCCAGGTCGTACAGGCCGAAGCTATGAAATACTTTGTTGAAAGATGGAGGATGGCAAAGTTCAGTAAGACAGGGATCATCTGGTGGAATCTGCGGGACGGATGGCCCATCATTTCAGATGCCGTGGTGGATTATTACAATAGCAAAAAACTGGCATACTACTATATCAGGCAGGTACAGTATAACCAATGTGTGATGATCGGCGATGCCGAAAATGGAAGTCATCCGGTTGTTGCGGTCAATGATACCCGTGAGGCAAAGTCCGGTTCCGTAGTAGTCAGGGATGCAGACAGCGGAAAAATTCTTTTGTCCGAATCATTCGATATCCCTGTAAACGGTAAAGTACAGGTCGGTTTGATCCCGGAAAATGACGGTCAAGCCATGTGGCTGATCGAATCTGTGATTGGAGGAGAAAAGTATACCAATCACTATTTGAAAGGAAAAGCACCGTTTAAGCTGGATGATTATCAACGCTGGTTCAAAAGAATAGATGTAAAAAGAGGATAACGGTCCTTGCAGGGAAGAAATTGGTTTTCTCTGAGAATTGTTTTCTGGTTTTAATATCTTTGGCAACTTATCAAACCTGTTATGAAAAAAAACACTTTTTTATACTTTTTCGTTCTTGTCGCGCTGTTGTTCCCGTCTGAACTGAAAGCTGAAAACGACACTTTAAAGTATGTGGATGCTTCAGCGTTCGAATTAATCGGCAAAGGTTTCTCTGACACGGAAAACCTGTATGAACGTTTACCTGCTTCCTTGAAAAATAAAACAAGGCCTGGGGTTTGGTCGTTGTCCAAAAACTGCAGCGGCCTGGCAGTCCGTTTCAGGACAAATTCGCGGATCATTGCGGCGAAATGGGAATTAACGGGCGATGTGACCATGAATCATTTTGCCCCTTCCGGAATAAAAGGAGTAGATCTCTATTGTTTCGAGAAAGGAAAATGGATCTTCGTGAATTCAGGCAGGCCCAACGGCAAAGCTTCCCAATCCGTTATTGTAAACCATATGGAAGGAAAAGAGAAAGAGTATATGCTCTACCTGCCGTTATACGATGGCGTCTCCCGTCTTGAGATCGGTGTCGAACAGAATGCCCTGGTCGAAAACCCGCGAATCGATTCGCCCCGAAAAGACAAGCCTGTTGTTGTTTACGGGACAAGCATCACCCAGGGAGGTTGTGCGTCACGGGCCGGGATGTCGTACACCAGTCAATTGTCGAGAATGCTTGACCGTCAATTCATCAATCTGGGATTCAGCGGGAACGGGAAACTTGACCTGGAGGTCGCCGAAGCCATGGCCGGTATCGAAGCTTCCTGCTTTGTGATTGACTGCGTTCCCAATCTTTCGGCCGATCTGATGAAGGAAAAATATATCCGTTTCTATGA
>CAZOYZ010000024.1:19701-22203 GCA_964584045.1 uncultured Prolixibacteraceae bacterium
TGCTCAAAAAAATCATAAAATGAATGGAAAATGAATGACAAATATCAGTCATATCAGGTAGCTTTCATCATGTAAAAACTGAAGGATTTCTTTTAGTTTTGTATTTTCACAAAGCCAATACCTGAATGAAAAAAAACCTTGACGCTGAAATATGGACGCGCTTCAAAAAAGGAGATGCACAGGCCTTTTCCTATATTTTTGACGCGTATCATCTTCAGCTATTTGAATACGGACAGCGTTTTACCTCTGATCGGGAGCTTATCCGTGACAGCATTCAGGACCTTTTTTTTGAACTGGCTGATAAAAGAGAGAAGCTTTCTGCTACAGACCATATCCTTTTTTATTTGTTAAAATCGCTTCGCTTAAAAATATTCAGAAACCTTCGGAAAGATAAAAGGCCCGGTTATCGGGCTGAAGATCTTCAAAAAGAGGAATTCTATCTGACCTTTTCTGCCGACGTTGATCCGGATGAAAAAGAGCTGAAACTGGACCTGCTGGCCGAAGCAATTAACCAGCTTCCTCCCCGTCAAAAAGAAACGATCTACTTAAAATTTTATAAAAACCTTTCGAATATTGAAGTGGCAGAAATTATGGGCGTGAATCCCCAGTCAGTCAGCAATCACATCCAAAAGGCGGTGCACAGGCTAAAAACCATACTTGAGACTGATTCGACGTCAGTCATTCTTTTTTTCCAAAGACATATTTGTTAGTTTTTATTCTTGCGCAGGCGGAAATCTCAGTTGCCCTGGAAGATCTCATCTTCATGTATTCCAGATAATGTTGTACAACATATTATCCCAAAGGGTATATTTTGTGATTTCATGCTTTTGTGAGAAAGAACACCGAAAAACGAACTCAATTTATTTTTGCATGACAAAGACATTACAAATTATAGCAATCTTAATTTTTTCTTCAGCGATTTGTTTTGCTCAAAATAAAAATGATTTGTTTTTTGGGAAAGGAGCAAGAATTTGTTTTGTGGGCAACAGCATCACCCACAATGGAGAATTTTATCATAACATCTTGTTGTACCATGTTACCCGTTTCCCCGAGCAACCTGTAAGCTTTTATAACTGCGGTATTTCCGGTGATGTGACATCAGGAGTACTAAACCGGATAGAAGATGACATCCTCGTACATCAGCCTACGCATGCTGTTGTGATGTTGGGAATGAATGATGTGGACAGATCATTGTATCGGTCAAAGCCAACCACAAACGCGGACACCCTACGCTACAGGGAAGAAGCCATCCATCAAGGTATTAACCTCGCTGAATATACAAACACGCCGCAATATATTCAGGCTATGAAAGTACGTGAAATGCTTTCGGAATTGTGGAAGATGGAAGATGCTCTGAGACGAATCAAATTTATTGAATATGACCCATTTTTTAAAGAATCACCATTTAAGGATAATCTGCCGTTACTCGGAACACATCTCGATTCAGTATTCACGGTGAGATACAGAAGCCCTTATTACAACAATGAGTTGAAGGAGTATATTTCGGACAAGCCCAGGCAAGACGAATACAGAATGGCTTCTGATGATATCCGGCAGAAAGTATACAAGTTGGCGTGCCCCAAGGGGCATTTATATCGGGTTACTGCACAAAAATGAATTTTCTGAGTATGATGAATAAAAAGACATTTTCACGCCGCAATTTTGTTAAAAGGGGTTTAACCGCAGCTGGTGTAGGTATTTTGGGTGGTATGCCCGCTTACAGTATTGTTGCGCCGTCCGAGACCCTCATGGCGCCAGGTCCAATACCTCTTAATAACATTTTGGTTGACTATAAGGAGGTGGATAAAACATTTGGCCAGGGTTTGGAGAAAGTAATTATTTCTGATAAGGAAAGCTGGGAGGATAAAAGATTATCCATTCTGCGGCGTTCCCGCCTCATGCTGGGAGAGGTTCCGCATGTAAAAGGAGATGCTGTTGAAATAGTATCCCTGTCTGAAACCCGGCGTGATGGTTACCGGGAGTTGAAAATACAATTTCCGAGCGGAACAGGTGACATGATTCAGGGATATTTACTTATTCCTGATGGTGCTACGGCTTCTTCGCCGTGCCCAGCTATTGTTGCTATGCACTGTACTGGCCCGGGTGCCACAGAGACGGCAGGTTTGACGCCTGAAGAAAACCTGTGTTACGGAATGGAATTGGCGCAACGGGGCTATGTGGTGTTGGCCATTGATGCAATTTCCGCAGGAGAACGCGTTTATCCCGGTTACGATCCCTATTATACTAACGAATTTTATAATCAGTATCCTCGTTGGTCGGCTATGGATAAAATGATCTTTGACCATAAAAAAGGATTGGATTACTTATGCTCCCTGGATGTAGTGGATTCCGACCATCTGGGATGCATCGGGCATTCTCTGGGTGGTTATAATTCGTTTTTTCTACAGGCTTTTGACTTGAGGATCAAAGCTGCGGTTTCTTCCTGCGGACTAAGTCCGATGGGTAAGTCGAATATGCCTTATCAGTTTGCACGGGGCGACT
>CAZOYZ010000025.1:0-13080 GCA_964584045.1 uncultured Prolixibacteraceae bacterium
TGTATTTCAATCCATTGACTTTAGCAAGACTAAACGCCATTTTACACTTGAGTGGGAGTGATTCAATTGCTTGATTGATCCGGTCAATCATGTTTTGATCAAATAATTCCTGCTCGTCATTTTCCAACGGGGTAAAATAGTAGTCGCTGACTTCATCCAGACTCACCGTTGCAGGCTGCTTGTTTTTACGTAAAAAAGAAATACTGATATTCCGGGCTGCAATAAAAAGATAGGATTTCACATTTTGGATCGCCGAAAAATGACCACGGTTATTCCATAGTCTGACAAAAACATCGCTAACGAGTTCTTCGGCCGTTTCATTGTGATGAACGATCCCACGAACGAACAGAAACAGGTCATCCGCATATAAACGCATTAATGCCTGTAAGCCATCCCTGGTCAACTTACCGTTCAATTGCTCGATGTCGGTTCCTGCCATTCCATGAAAAATATCTTCAAATTTAATAAATAAATAACATTAGCAAATTTTTCTATGCCGGTCTGCCCGGGAAAACAGAATACCCAAACAGAAACCGGTCATAAAGCAGCCTACTTTTCCGATCTATCGTACAGGTTGCTTCGCTTCTGAACGCGGTCAATGCCTGAGGACCCCTTCAGCGCACCAGGTAACGAAACACCCTTTTATACTATTCGATTTCAGAATGGTATTCCTGCAACGATTTCACATGATACTCGCCATTCTGACGGTCCTGGATCCCCCTGGTAGCAGCTAATGCTGCCGAGGTCGTCGTAATGTAAGGGATCTTGAACTTGATCGCGGCCTTCCGGATATAGGAGTCGTCATACTCACTTTGCTTGCCGGCAGGCGTGTTGATCACCAGGTTGATCTCACCGTTCTTGATGGCATCGACAATATGCGGTCGTCCTTCGTGCACTTTCAGGATCCGCTCGGACGAGATTCCGCATTCCTGAAGGAATTTCCGGGTTCCCTCCGTGGCCAGGATCCTGAACTTCATATCCGCAAAATTACGCGCCGTCTCCACAATCTTGTTCTTATCCCGGTCGGCAACGGTGATGAGGACAGTGCCGTTAACAGGAAGTGAGGTTTGTGTCGCTTCCTGCGATTTGAAGAATGCCATCCCATAGCCGGACGCTAATCCGAGCACTTCGCCCGTGGAACGCATCTCCGGTCCAAGCAACGGATCCACGCTGGGGAACATATTAAAGGGGAAGACGGCTTCTTTCACACCGTAATGATTAAATTTCCGCGCCTTCAGACCGAAATCGGAGAGTTTTTTTCCGAGCAGGATCTCGGTGGCAATCTTGGCCATCGACACATCGCATACTTTTGAAACCAACGGCACAGTTCGCGATGCCCTGGGGTTGGCCTCAAGGATATAGACCACATCCTCATAGATCGCATACTGAATATTCATCAGGCCAACCACTTTCAGCTCGATGGCAATACGCCGGGTATAATCCTTGATCGTTTCAATATGCTTTTCGGGAATGATGACCGGAGGGATTACGCAGGCCGAATCACCCGAGTGAATACCGGCATATTCAATGTGCTGCATCACCACCGGCACAAACGCATCGGTACCGTCGGCGATGGCATCGGCTTCCGTCTCAATGGCATCTTCAAGAAATTTGTCGATCAGCAAGGGGCGGTCGGGCGAAACATCCACCGCATCGGCGATGTACCGTTCGAGCATTTCCTCATCGGTGACAATGCGCATGGCTCTTCCACCCAGTACGTACGACGGGCGTACCATGAGCGGGTAACCGATCCGGGCAGCTATTTCACGTGCCTCCTGCAGCGTGCTGGCCATACCTGATTCAGGCTGCGGAATACCCAATTTTTCCATGACATGGCGGAAGCGGTCCCGGTCTTCGGCAAGGTCGATTGTTTCGGGGGTTGTTCCCAGAATTTTTACGCCTGCTTTGGACAATTCGTTCGCCAGGTTCAAAGGCGTTTGTCCTCCAAACTGCACGATCACCCCTTCCGGTTTTTCCTTGTTGTAAATACTTAAGACATCTTCGGCAGTCAGCGGCTCAAAATAAAGCCGGTCGGAAGTGTCATAGTCGGTCGAAACCGTCTCCGGGTTACAGTTGATCATGATCGACTGTAACCCGGCATCGCGAATGGCAAATGCGGCATGAACACAACAATAATCAAATTCAATTCCCTGTCCGATCCGGTTAGGGCCGCCTCCCAGTACCATGATCTTCCTGCCTTTTTTCGCTTCTACCTGATCGGGAGCATTGTAGGTCGAAAAATAGTACGCTGCATTTTCCACGCCACTCACGGGAACAGGCTCCCAGGCTTCTTCGATACCCAGATCATGACGCCTGCTCCTGATCTTCTCCTCAGAAACGTCTGTTATTTTGGCCAGGTATTTATCGGCAAAACCGTCTTTCTTAGCCCGGATCAAAAGCTCGTCGGGCATTTGCATCCCCTTGTACTGCAGAATCTCTTCTTCCAGATCGACCAGTTCTTTCATTTGCAAGAGGAACCATGTCTTGATATGCGTCTTTTTCGACAATTCTTCCACATCGGCTCCTTTACGGATTGCTTCATACAGAATAAATTGCCGCTGGCTGGAGGCATGGTTCAACATCAGCATCAGCTCATTGAGGCTCTTCTTGTTGAAATTCTTCGCAAAACCCAGTCCATGGCGTCCGATTTCGAGTGACCGGATCGCCTTTTGAAATGCTTCCTTATAGTTCTTTCCAATACTCATGACCTCTCCTACCGCCTGCATTTGAGTACCCAGCTTATCTTCCAGCCCGTCGAATTTCTCAAATGCCCAGCGTGCAAACTTCACCACCACGTAATCACCCCAGGGTGTATATTGATCGAGCGTACCGGATCTCCAGTACGGAATCTCATCCAGGGTCAGTCCGCCGGCGAGCATGGCCGATACCAAAGCGATCGGAAATCCCGTTGCTTTGGACGCCAGCGCAGATGAGCGGGAGGTGCGAGGGTTGATCTCGATCACCACTACCCGATCGGTTTTTGGATCATGTGCAAACTGGACATTGGTACCACCGATCACCTCGATCGCTTCCACGATCGAATAAGCTTGCTTCTGAAGGCGTTGCTGCAACTCCTGCGAGATAGTAAGCATGGGTGCGGTACAATACGAGTCGCCGGTATGCACACCCATGGCATCCACATTTTCGATGAAGCAAACGGTGATCATCTGATTTTTGGCATCGCGAACCACCTCAAGCTCCAGTTCTTCCCACCCCAACACGGATTCTTCAATCAATACCTGGTTGACCATACTGACCGATAAACCACGGCTGGCCACTGTCCTCAGCTCTTCCACATTGTATACCAGTCCGCCGCCGGTACCTCCCATCGTGTAGGCAGGACGGATCACCACGGGATAGCCCAGCCGGGCCGCTACCTTCTCCGCGTCTTCGACCGTATTGACAGCCGTACTTTCAGGCATTTCTATCCCCAGACGGTTCATGGTCTCCTTAAAGACGACACGGTCTTCTCCCCGTTCTATCGCGTCAATGTTCACACCGATCACCTTCACCCCGTATTGATCCAACACCCCGATCTTTGCAAGCCGCAATGAAAGATTTAATGCCGTTTGTCCCCCAAGATTGGGAAGTAAGGCATCGGGGCGTTCCTTTTTTATGATCTCGGTGAGTGCATACTCATTTAATGGTTCGATGTAAGTAATATCGGCCATCCCGGGGTCAGTCATAATCGTAGCAGGATTCGAATTGACCAGAACAACTTCATATCCCAGGGCACGAAGTGCTTTACATGCCTGGGTTCCGGAATAGTCAAATTCGCACGCCTGACCAATAATGATCGGGCCGGAGCCGATAATCAGCACTTTATGGATGTCATTTCTTTTTGGCATAAACGCAGGTCTGTATATCGTTAATGATATCTGTTTTTTTCGCGGTGCAAGTTAAATAAAACCCGCCGACCGGCTGAAAAAAATCGATAAAAAAAACGCACACCCCCAAAAAAAGAGGCTGGCCTGAAAAACCAACCTCCGTCGCTCACAAGATCTTGCGCTTACCATTTGATCTTTATCACTTCGCTGCCTGCCAGCAGAAAGGCGCCTGTACCATAGACTTCCCAACTGTCGGCGTTGAAATTTTTCCTGGGATCCGCGCCGATAGGCTGGCACCAGCCAATATGCCCGTCAGCCCGGATGAGGGTTGTCAACCCTTTCCAGGCTTTTCTGACCACGGGAAGATACTGGTCACGATCAAGCAACCCGTTATTGATTCCCCAGGCCAGCGCATAGGTAAAAAAGCCGGAGCCGCTGGCTTCCCCACCGGGGTAACTGCCCGGATCAAGCAGGCTCGCCCGCCACAAACCATCTTCCTGCTGCAAGGCGACAACACGTGCAGACATCTCTTTGTACAACTCTTCATAAAAAGGACGCATTTCATAATCAACGGGTAATTCCTCCAAAACACGAGCTAATCCCCCCATTACCCAACCATTTCCGCGGGACCAGAAAATCTTTTTCCCGTTAGCTTCATAGATAGGATCTTTCCATGTGGTCTGATATTTCATATCTCTTGCGAACAAATCTTCATCCTGATCATAAAGCAGGTCATAGGTTTCCCTGAAAAGCTTATCACTGTGCTTCAAATATTTATCTTCACCCAGAGTGACTCCCATCTTCACCATGGCCGGCGGTGCCATGAACAGGGCATCGCACCACCACCAGGTAACCGGTCTGATTTCGCCGGTCTCATAAGGTGCTGCCATAAACTCATCGACCCTTGCACGGAAAGGTTCGATCATTTTTTTATCCTTTGTGACCCGGTACAGATCCACATAAGTCTGGCCAATCGCGTAGTCGTCGGCATGTGTAAGCCTTGGTCCTGCTTTCCATTCGTTCGAATCGCCCATGGCAACCATGTTGTTCCACATTTTTTTGGAACCGGTGGTTTCCCAGGCGGCAAACACGCCGGCATAAAACGCCCCGTTCGTCCAATCATACAACTTATGCTTAGGGTGGTCAAACTGCCAGAATGCAGCCGCCTCCATCGCGTTCTTTATGTACTTTTTCGAAAAAAGCTTTTTATCAGACGGGTTCCCCGCATTCAGGGAGGCCCCCAGAAAAATGATCATCAAAACTAAAATTGGCTTCTTCATATTTTATTAATTATGGGTATTTTGAAGCCAAATATAGGAATAATGCAATCGATTGCAAACACCGTGAGAAAAATAAAAACATTTTAAATAATTCGTATTCCGTCACAAAATTGTCCGCATTTTTTTTGTTCCCTTTTATTTTATCATTATCATTGCAGCATAAAATGATTATGACATGATTAACGGACAGGGACATTACGGCCATCATTGGAACAACCTATTGAACGGTAGGCCGTAATTCTTTTGTTTAGTTTAAAAAATATGAACCCAAAGAAGGCTTACCTTGCAGGTAAGCCTTCTTTATTTATCAGACGAACATGACACCATTAAAGATCGCTATTCAAAACAAAGGGCGCTTATATGAAGACTCGATGGCACTGATCAGGGAAGCTGGCATCCGGTTCTCGCTGAATGGAAGGGAATTACTCGCCCAGGCAAAAAATTTTCCGCTTGAGGCGCTTTTCCTGCGTGATGACGATATTCCGCAGACGGTGGCCGATGGCGTGGCCGACATCGGTATTGTGGGTGAAAACGAGATGCTTGAGAAGAAACAGCATGTTCTGATCGCCAAAAGGCTGGGTTTCAGCAAATGCAGGCTTTCCCTGGCTATCCCCAAATCGGACGAATACCACGGATTGGGTTACTTCAACGGAAAAAAGATCGCGACTTCGTACCCTGTCATTTTACAGGACTTCCTGGATAAAAACCACCTGAAAGCGGAAATTCATGTGATTACGGGATCGGTCGAGATTGCTCCCGGCATTGGGTTGGCAGATGCCATTTTTGATATTGTCAGTTCCGGATCGACGCTGATCAGCAACCGGTTGAAAGAGGTGGAGGTAGTCACTCCGTCGGAAGCTGTGCTGATCGCCAGTCCCGGTCTAACCGGCGAAAAGCGTGCGATGACGGAAGAACTGATCTTCCGGATGGAATCCGTTCAGCGGGCAGAAGGCAAAAAATACATCCTCCTGAATGCACCTAACGACAAGATCCAGGAAATATCGGCGATCCTTCCCGGAATGAAAAGTCCTACCGTAACTCCTCTTGCTGAGGAAGGATGGAGTTCCATTCATTCGGTGATCGCTGAAAATGAATTTTGGGAAATTATCGGAAAGCTTAAGCTCGCCGGAGCCCAGGGCATTTTGGTGATCCCCATCGAGAAGATGATCTTCTGAGCCGCAGGTCCCGGCTGGAAGGTCGTGCGTATGGGAGGAAAGAATTTAGGATTTCATAAATTAATGTTAACAATTTTGCAGTTTTCATGAAACGATATAATAATCCCGGGAGAGAAGAATGGAACCGGATCCTGGAACGTCCGGTGATCAACATGACTGAACTCACAGGTAAGGTTCAGGCGATTCTGCATGAAATACAGGCTGAGGGGGAAAAAGCAGTCCGCAGGTATACGGAGTTGTTCGACGGGATATGCCTTGACAAAATTTCTGTCAGTCAGGAAGAAATTGAAGAAGCAGTACGGCGGGTTAATGCAGACCTGCGGGAGGCCATCGAAAAGGCAGGCCAAAATATCAGAAAGTTCCATGAAATGCAGAAACCTGAAATCAGGCAACTGGAAACGACACCGGGGGTAACCTGCTGGCAAAAGCCCGTTCCGATCGAAAAAGTAGGATTATACATCCCCGGAGGATCTGCCCCGCTGTTCTCCACGGTGTTGATGCTGGGCATCCCTGCTAAAATAGCCGGCTGCAATGAAATCATATTATGCACACCTCCGGATAAGGAAGGAAAGATCGATCCCGCAATATTATTTGCGGCAAAGGTAACCGGACTTACAAAGCTATTCAAGCTTGGTGGTGTTCAGGCCATCGGGGCGATGGCCTACGGAGCAGGTGTCGTTCCAAAAGTGGACAAAATCTTCGGCCCCGGGAATCAGTATGTAATGGCAGCCAAACAACTGGTCAGTATCCGTGACGTGGCGATCGACATGCCGGCAGGCCCTTCTGAAGTGGCAGTAATGGCCGACGGATCTGCCAACCCGGCGTTCGTGGCCTCCGATTTGCTTTCCCAGGCCGAACATGGCCCTGACTCTCAGGTTGTACTGGTAACTGACTCCGCCGTATTTGCGGATCAGGTGGAAAACGAACTGTCCCGGCAACTGGGATTGCTTTCCCGGAAAGGGATCGCTGCCAGAGCACTGGAGCACAGTGTCTGCATTGTTTTTGACAACGAACAGGATATGATCGGTTTGATCAACACCTATGCTCCGGAGCATCTGATCATCGCGATGAAGAACTATACGGAGGTGGCCGGCAAAATTGTGAATGCCGGTTCTGTCTTTCTTGGCAACTACACCCCCGAGAGTGCCGGCGACTACGCTTCGGGAACAAATCATACGCTGCCTACAAACGGCTGGGCCCGTTCATTCAGCGGCGTGAACCTCGACAGCTTCCTGAAAAAGATCACCTTCCAGGAAATCTCGGAAGAAGGGATCCGGAATCTGGGACCTGTGATCCGGACAATGGCCGCAGCAGAACAACTCGATGCTCACGAAAAAGCAGTAAGCATCAGGTTGAAAACACTGAAAGATTTTAATTAAAAATGATAATAACTTCAAAAAACCGAAACTAAATCAGATCAGATATTCGTTCATGATCTCTTAGTTCTTGTTCTTTACATGTTGTAATCACATAAAAATGAAACCAATTCAGACACTCCTGCGAAACAATATCAGAAACCTGAAACCTTATTCGTCTGCCCGTGATGAATATTCCGGCGAAGCGATGGTTTTCCTGGATGCGAACGAAAATCCGTTCAATGCGCCTTATAACCGCTATCCCGATCCGTTGCAGCGCGAACTCAAGAAAAAAATCGCTGCACTCAAAAACTGTTCGGCTGACCAGATTTTTCTCGGTAACGGCAGTGATGAACCGATCGATTTGGTTTTTAGGGCGTTTTGCGAACCGGGTGGCGACAATATGGTGTCGATCGATCCCACTTATGGCATGTACCAGGTGGCAGCCGATATCAATAACATCGAGGTAAGGAAGGTATCCCTCAACGAGGATTTTAATTTTTCGGCAGATGCTTTGCTGAAAAGATCGGACGAACATACCAAACTGGCCTTTATCTGTTCGCCCAATAATCCGACGGGGAACCTGATGAATAACACTGAACTGTTAAAACTGATCCGCAACTTTCAGGGACTGGTGATCCTGGATGAGGCCTATACGGATTTTTCGCCCGGAGCCAGCCTGCTTCCGGAACTGGAACAACATCCGAACCTGATCATCCTTCAAACTTTTTCCAAAGCGTGGGGAATGGCCGGAGTCAGGCTGGGAATGGCGTTTGCACAGCCGGAGATCATCCGGACCTTTAATAAGATCAAGTATCCCTATAACATCAATATTCTCACCCAGCGAAAGGCACTGGAACTTATCGGTAAGGAAACAGAAAAAACCGCCTGGGTGGAATTACTGATGAAAGAACGCGGAAAACTGGCCAAAGCGCTGGAGAACTATCCTTTTGTGACGAGGATTTATCATTCAGATGCGAATTTCCTGCTGGTCAGGATGCAGAACGCCAGGGAGATTTACAACGATCTGGTCGGTAAGGGGATCATTGTCCGAGACCGCTCAAAGGTAATCCTGTGTGCAGACAGTCTGAGGATCACGGTAGGATCGCCGGAGGAAAATGAAATATTGCTGCATGCACTAAAAGATTTAAGAAATGAAAAAGGTATTATTCATTGACAGGGACGGTACCCTGATTGCGGAACCGCCGGATGAACAGGTTGATTCGCTGGAGAAGCTTGAGTTTATCCCGGGCGTATTTCGTAATCTGTACCTGATTTCACAGAATCTGAACTATGAGTTGGTGATCGTCTCCAACCAGGACGGACTGGGAACATACGCCTACCCTGAAGACACGTTCTGGCCGACTCAGAACAAGATGGTACAGGCTTTTAAAAACGAAGGCATCACCTTCAGTGACATGCTGTTTGACAGGACTTTCCCGGAGCAAAATGCACCGACCCGTAAACCCAGTACCGGCATGCTTGGAAAATATACGGACGGCAGTTACGATTTAGCCAACAGCTTTGTCATCGGTGACCGGCTTACCGATATCCGGCTTGCGGCAAACCTGGGCGCAAAAGGCATTCTTTTTAACGACGGTTCGCTGATACAACGGATGGAAGAACAAGGGCTCAGCCGGTCCTGCGTGCTGGTGACCTCAAACTGGGACGATATTTATGCCAAAGTGGCTGCACCTGAACGCTCGTCGCACGTGGAACGAAATACCCGTGAAACCCAAATCAGTGTTGACCTGAACCTGGACGGCAAAGGTAAAGCGAACATCCATACAGGCCTGAGTTTTTTTGATCATATGCTGGACCAGATCGCCAGGCACTCCGGGGTCGATCTTACGATCAGGGTAAACGGAGACCTTCAGGTAGATGAACATCATACCATTGAAGACACTGCGCTCGCACTCGGTGAGGCTTTTAAACAGGCACTGGGCGATAAACGGGGAATTGAACGCTACGGCTATTGCCTGCCCATGGACGACTGTCTCGCCCAGGTGGTGATCGACTTTGGAGGGCGTCCGTGGCTGGTGTGGGACGCTGCCTTTAACCGTGAAAAGATCGGGGATATGCCGACAGAAATGTTCTTCCACTTTTTTAAATCTTTTGCGGATACATCCCTCTCAAATATAAACATCAAGGCTGAAGGAACAAATGAACATCATAAGATTGAAGGGATCTTTAAAGCACTGGCCCGTGCCATCAGAATGGCCATACGAAAAGATGTGTTTAACTTTGAACTTCCTTCAACCAAAGGAACGCTCTAACGGAGAACGGCTCACAACTTCCGGGTTCCGGTCTCCGTTTTGTCTTAGGACATACGACTTTATAAAAGTATTACGAACAGCTAAAGGCTAAAAGCTGTAACCATGAAGAGTATAAAACCTTTACGCGAGAAAAAAAATACAGCGATTTTGCTGATCCACTGCCCTGACCGGCAGGGTATCCTGGCCACGGTTACCGAATTCCTGAACAAAAACAACGGAAATATCATTAACCTTGACCAGTATGTAGACCGTACGCAAAAAATATTTTACATGCGGGTGGAATGGGAACTTGAAGATTTTTCAATTCCTCCGGGCAAAATCGGTGAGTATTTCGAAATTTTGATCGCGACCAGGCTGCAAATGGAATGGAAACTCTATTTTTCAAAAGATATTCCGCGCATGGCGATCTTCGTATCCGACATGTCGCATTGTCTGTTTGATATCCTTTCACGGTATACAGCCGGCGAATGGGACGTGGAAATTCCGCTGATCATCAGTAACCACGAAGACATGAAACCGGTTGCTGAACGTTTTGGAATTGATTTTTTTTACTTCCCGATACTACCCGGTAATAAGGTAACGCAGGAAGAGGCTGAGCTAAAACTTCTGGAAGAAAATCAGATCGATTTTATCGTATTGGCCCGGTACATGCAAATCCTTTCGAAAGAATTTGTAACGCATTATCCCAATAAGATCATCAATATTCACCATTCTTTTTTGCCGGCTTTTGCCGGGGCAAAGCCTTACCATGCGGCCTATGAGAGGGGAGTAAAACTGATTGGCGCCACCAGCCACTATGTGACCTGCGACCTGGATGCCGGCCCCATCATTACTCAGGATGTCGTCCGGTGCAGTCATGTGGACACGGTCAAAAGCCTGATCCGCAAAGGCCGCGACCTGGAAAAAATCGTGCTTTCCAACGCTGTTTTCAATCATCTGCAACGGAAGGTGCTGGTTTATCGTAATAAAACGGTCGTGTTTAACTAAGAGCATGGAGCGTGGGGCATGGGGCAAAGAGTGTGGAGTGCAGAATATGGAGCAGGACGGAAACTCAAAAACCGGAGAATGTGTGTGTGCGCGGGAATGGACACACGTTTATATGATTAAATGATGAAGAAAATAGTTAAATGGCAAATAGCTAAATGATAAATAGTTAAATGGTAAATGGTTCTGTGTGGTTTTCTTATTCCGGAATTTGGAATCTAAAAAGGTAGCGCGTAGCAGAATCGAACTGCTATTACCTGATTGAGAAACAGGTTTCCTAACCGTTAGAAGAACGCGCCGGATAAAAGTGCTGTAAAATTAAAGAAATTCCTTATTGTTGCTATCGAATGAACGAAAAAAATTAAACAATGAATATTGTTATTATAAAATATAATGCAGGGAACATTGAATCGGTAAGAAACGCTTTGCTTCGGCTGGGAGTTCAGGCGGAGATCACAGGCGATCCTGAAAAGATCAAAGCGGCCGATAAAGTGATCTTCCCGGGAGTCGGTGAAGCAAGTACCACGATGGCTTATCTGAAAAAAGAGGGTCTCGACAAGCTGATACCTTCCTTAAAACAACCGGTACTGGGCATTTGCCTGGGGTTACAGCTCATGTGCAGTCACTCGGAAGAAAGAGATACTCCCTGCCTGGGCATTTTTGAAGAAAAGGTCAGGCGTTTTATCCCTGAAGCGGGAATGGAGTATGTCACAAAGGTACCGCACATGGGGTGGAACACCATATCGGGTCTGAAAAGCGACCTGTTCGACCCTTCAATCGAAGAGCAATACATGTATTTTGTCCACTCGTATTATGCAACGGTCGGAAAACATACTTCAGCCGTCACGGATTACATCATATCGTTCAGTTCCGGCCTTCAAAAGGACAACTTTTATGCCACACAGTTCCATCCCGAAAAAAGCGGCGTGGCCGGATCTAAAATATTGCAGAATTTTCTAAAGATTTAAAAGTAATGATTACGATCATCCCCGCCATAGACCTCATCGACGCCAAATGTGTGCGGCTGTCGCAAGGTGATTACAGTCAGAAGACCATCTACAATGAAAATCCGCTCGAGGTAGCAAAGATGTTTGAAGATGCCGGGATTACCAGGCTTCACCTGGTCGATCTGGATGGTGCGAAAGCGAAACATATCGTCAACCACAGGGTACTGGAAACAATCGCCTCTAAAACCAGTCTGATCATCGACTTTGGCGGCGGACTGAAAACCGGCGACGACCTGCGGATCGCCTTCGAGTGCGGCGCACAAATGGTCACCGGAGGAAGCATTGCCGTCAAGGACAAGGACACCTTCACCGGCTGGATCAGAAAATACGGAGCATCCAAAATAATTCTCGGTGCTGATGCCAAAGACGGCAAAATTGCCGTGGGCGGGTGGACCGAAACTACAGAACTGACGGTCATTAAGTTTATTGCCGAATTCCAAAAAGAAGGCATTCGCAAGGTAATCTCAACCGACATCAATCGCGATGGTATGCTTTCGGGACCTGCATTTGATCTTTATTCCGAAATCATGGAAAAACTGCCCGAAGTGGAAATCATAGCCAGCGGCGGCATTTCGTCGATGAACGACATTGCCAGGCTCAACGAAGCGAACGTGCCTGGGGTAATTGTCGGCAAAGCCATTTATGAAGGAAAAATAACGTTGAAGGAGATTGAACGTTTTATTTGAGCGGAGGACAGAGACCAAACGGAACCTGAGGCTATGCCTGGCGTATAAAACGACTAAAAGAATGAGGGTTTCAAAAGCAGTAAAACTATTAACCAATTTAGGTTATCAACTTACAAATTAACCAATTTAGGTTAATTGTTGCATAATTAACCAATTTAGGTTAACTTTACGGCATGAAAAATAAAAAGACAGTTGGGGTTATTACCGGAGATCTGGTCAATTCTTCGGTATTGAACAGTGAGCAGAAAAATCTGATCCAGTCGGAACTGGAACGTTTTACGGTTCACCGTCCGGAGATTTTGTTACCCTTGCAATTTTACCGCGGCGACAGTTTTCAATTGATGTGCATCCCCGAAAAAGCTGCCTGGCTGGCTGTAATGATCCAGGCCATCACACTGTCCACGGTTAAAACATTGGCCTGGATGAGTATCGGGATTGGTACGGCATCAAAAATTACGCCGGGAAATGTTTTACAATCAGACGGAGAGGC